>NZ_JARESU010000100.1:0-31542 GCF_046027075.1 Paraburkholderia sp. RL18-085-BIA-A
ATATGAACGCCTCCCGTTTGCGACGGTTTTTCGCGTGCTACGACTGCGACAGGATGGGTTGCAGCTTTATATTCGGGCTTTTTGCAGCCTGATACGCTGAGGCCCACTATGAAATCCGCTGGCCCGCACCTCATTTTTGGCCCGAGCTCGAAGCTCTTGGACAGATTCAGGTTTAGCGAGTCCCGGTCCGACCTGTCTTGAAAATCATCTAGCGGGCCTCCCACCGTCGTCATGGAGGCGGCGGGGTTAAAGTGAGTTTGCCAACTGCTTTAACCGGAGGGAGGCTGTGATGAAATATAGCGGAATTGACCTGCATTCGAATAACAGCGTCGTGACTGTGACCGACGAGGCGGACCGGGTGGTCGCAGAAAAGCGCCTGCCTAACGACCCGCCAAAAATCCTTGCGTTTCTGTCGCCATGGCAAGCGGAGCTGGCCGGCGTCGTGGTCGAATCCACGTTCAACCATCGTGACAAGGCTGCCGCCCGTCGTTATTTCGAGAAAGCCATGAATCAGAACGGCGCGCCTGAGACCGTTACCATGGACAAAAGCGGCGCCAATCTGGCCGCCATCCAGAGCATCAACGCTGAACGGGAAACGTCTGTGAAGGTCCGACAGGTCAGGGACCTCAACAACATTGTCGAACAAGACCATCGTGCCATCAAGCGCATCATCAACCCCATGAAGGGCTTCAAGGATTTCCGGTGCGCCCGCATCAATCTATCAGGCATCGAAGTGATGAACATGATCAGAAAAGGGCAAATGAAGGACGCCACCATCACGCGAACAGCGGCCGCTCAGTTCTATTCTCTACTGATTTAAGGAATCCTTGCCACAAAAGAAATTTTCGAATTGTCGGCCTTATCGCGACACAACCTTGTTTCGTACGTGACCACGACGCCACGTTCGAGCAACAACTCCCCGATATCGCGCAGGCTCAGGCTGAACCGGAATACCAGCGAACTGCGCAGCTGACGACGGCAGGGAAGCGGTGGCCGTGATAAAGCGATTTCGCTTTCGTCGCTTCAATTTACCGCCGCCTGCCCGTCAACCTGAGAGCGCCCCCGTCAGATTCAGTAATTTTGTATGTCATGTTCGTAACCAGTCGCTTACTCCTATGCTGTAGGATTGCCGGCTATTTTGCGAAGGGAGAGGTTTGAACAGCGGCTCGACCCGGCGGATTCAACCGGTGGAGGGCTTCTCCTTGCTGGGCCATGACCCATTCTGCGCAGGATAAACTTTTGGAAAAATTTGGCTTTGCGCTCATCGTAGTGCTGCTCCGCTCTTTGTCCGTGCTTCCTTTCAAGTTTGTCGCGAGGCTTGGTAGTGCACTTGGTGGAGCGCTATATGCGCTTCCGAGTCGTCGCAAACATGTGGTCCTCGTGAACCTTCGTCTCTGCTTCCCAGAGAAGACGATGCGTGAACGCGACGAGCTTGCGAGAGAACACTTTCGTCATGTAGTTCGCAGCTATCTCGAACGAGGTATTCAATGGTTTGGAAGCGCGCAGGCGATCAGGGATAGGGGGCAACTCGAAAGTGACATCGATCTCGATGACAAGAATGCGCCGCCTGCCATCTTTATGGGCTTTCATTTTGTGGGCATTGAGGTCGGTTGCATGCTCTACTCGACACGTTTCCCTGTCGCCTCTCTGTACACCCGCATGTCAATTGCGCGCTTGTGCGACATGGCCAGACGCCAACGGGGCAGGTTTGGCGCAGAGATGCTCGAGCGCACGACGAGCGCCAGAAGAATCGTGGCATTGCTGCGTTCGGGCAAGCCGGTCATGCTGGCGGCTGATATGGATCAGGGCGTCGACAATTCTGTTTTTGTCAGTTCTTCGGCGTTCCCACCTGTGCGCTGACAGCAGTTTCACGCCTCGCGGGACTGGGGGGCGCGCGGGTTGTACCCTTCGTGACCGAAGCGCTTCCTAACTACGAAGGGTATAGATTGAAAATCTTCAGGCCACTTAGCGATTTCCCGTCTGGAAGTGACACCGTCGACGCGCGTCGCATGAATGAGTTTCTTGAGGAACAGATCCTGAAATTCCCCGAGCAATATTACTGGGTGCACCGACGCTTCAAACATCGCCCACCAGGCATGCCGGCAGTGTATTAAATGCTTCGCATCGTCAAGGATCCATCCGGCGGCCAGCGCCGAGGCGACATCAGGAAAGCACCAATGGTAACAATCCGCGCCACAGGCATGGCGGTGGCGGCAGCACTTGTATTGGCGGGCTGCGCGACGGTAACGACACCCACCAAAGGCGATCCGCTCGAAGGACTCAATCGTACTGTCTTCACGCTTAACGACAAGGTCGACCAATATGGCTTGAAGCCGGTGGCACAGGCGTATGTATGGGCGCTGCCGCAGCCGATACGGGACAGTGTTACGAACTTCTTTTCAAACATCGGCGACGTGTACACGGCTGCCAACGATCTGCTGCAGTTGAAGATTACCGATGGCGTCGAGGATGTCATGCGCGTTGCCATCAATACGGTCTTTGGTGTCGGTGGCCTGTTCGACGTCGCGACGCTCGCGAGGCTGCCAAAGCACACGGCCGACTTTGGACTGACGCTCGGCCACTACGGCGTGCCGCCGGGGCCGTATCTCGTTCTGCCGCTGCTCGGTCCGAGCACCGTGCGTGATACCGCAGGAATGCTCGTCGAATTCGAAGGCGATCTGACAACGTTCGTCCAGCCGGTCTGGGTCCGCACGACCCTTTATGGCGTGCGGGTGGTCAGCTTGCGCGCATCGCTGCTCGGAGCAGGCGACCTCCTGGCGGGTGCCGCACTTGACAAGTATTCATTCGTGCGGGACGCGTATCTGCAGCGTCGCCAGTACCTGATCTCCGACGGCAATCCGGCGCCTCCGGTCTATAAAGACGACTCGGGTTCCGACGCGGACTCGTCCGGCATCAGCGCACCGGCGTCCGGAGCAGCTGGACAGTCCAGCACAGTTGTTCCCGCGCCCGTTGCTGCGAGCGCACCTGGGTCCGCCTCCGGTGCTGCTGGGTCGACCGTCCCAGGCCTACAGATGACGCCTGGACGTTATTACAGTTTGCCGAACCCACTGCCAAGGTAAGTGGTAGGCAATGAAAGATACGGCGATGATCTGCTCTGTGAAAGAAGCACGTGATGCGCTCAAAAGCGACCCGGACAATATGATCTGCATGGATAGGGATTTCAGATGCTGGATCCTGAAAGGCATTCGCGATAGTGCGGGTGTTACGACTGCAGACGGTGAAAACGTAGTCGAGATTTCTATAGACGTATTCGAGGAGTTATCGGAAGACATGGGCCAGGCATATTCGTCGGAGTTCTTCCAGTATTCCCCGTGAACATTAATCAGGTCGGCGTGAATCGGGCGGCTAGGCGGACAACCAAAGAGATCCGGGATTCTCGCTCCAGCCAGCCGTGGATTGACCTAGCAGGTTACTGAAATACCGGCAGTACACGTCCTCGCGGAGAGCCCGTGAAGCGTTGGTAGAAGGACCTCACCTGCCCCCTGGAGATCATGCGCGGCGCCGACACGTTCACTGAGAGTTTATTTTCCATGCGCAAGCTCGACGCTTCGTTCCGGCGTCATATCCACTGCGCTCGATTCGCGTCATGGCGAACGAGGTACTCGCGAAGGCTCCGGTGCAAATCGGAGGAGCGGATAGGTTAAGCTCGGGATTTGACGAGCGCGAGCAGGCTATGAGTAAGCTGACAGACATCGACAGGCTGTTCAACGGCCGTCACTTTGACCGCGAAGTCATCGTCGTGTGTGTGCGTTGGTATCTGCGTTACAAGCTCAGCCTTCGAGACCTCGTTGAAATAATGGCCGAGCGCGGGCTGTCGCTCGCGCACACTACGATCATGCGCTGGGTCAAACGCTTCACGCCGGAGTTCCTCAAGCGCTGGGACCGGTTTGCAAAATCCGCGAGTCGCTCGTGGAGAGTCGACGAAACGTATGTGAAAGTCCGTGGCAAATGGGTCTATCTTTACCGTGCAGTTGACCGCGCGGGAAAGACGGTCGACTTCCGGCTCAGCGCCAGGCGCGATGTCGCTGCGGCCAAGGCTTTCTTCGCAAAAGCGATCAGGAGTCAAGGGCTCGCTCCGAAGACAATCACGCTGGACGGTTACGCTGCGTCTCACCGCGCGGTGCGGGAAATGAAGGCGGACCAGTTTCTGCCCGCGGACACGACATTGCGATCGTCGAAGTATTTGAACAATTTGATCGAGCAGGATCATCGCAACATCAAGTCCAGGGTCAACGCAATGCTCGGCTTCAAACGCTTCAGGGATGCGGCCATTACGATATCGGGCGTGGAGTTGATGCATCGCATTCGCAAACGTCAGTTCAACCTCGCACGATTGCGCCTCAAAGATACCACTGCGCCGGCTGTTTGGAAGGCAGTCCTTTCAGCACGATGATGCATGGTGAATACACCGTTTTTTCGCTTGCGCCCGCAATTTGCACCATAGCCGTTTTGACTCTCTAGCTTCAAGTTGACAGCGCCGCGTCCACAGGTCCAGCAGCATGACACTAGCTGTCATGTTGCAAATCGTGTAAGTCAATCCTGACAAGAGATCGAGAAAGAGTCCATAGTGCGGATAGCTAAAGGAACCAATACTCTGGGTAATGCGCCTGTGCCTCGGGTCTGGTGTCGTTCGGCTCAAGGCGACTATTGAGCGAGCGAAGCAGGGGGCCCTGTCGAGCTATCGCGGGCCACCCGCGCACTTTCGACGAGAACTCAAGAATGAATGCTGAAACTCCACCATTTGCGCCAATCGAAACGGACTGCGTGATTATCGGTGCGGGTCCGATTGGTCTGTTCCAGGTGTTTGAACTCGGCTTGCTCGAAATTCGCGCACACGTCGTCGATTCCCTGGCCCGTCTCGGTGGACAATGCATCGAACTCTATCCAGAGAAGCCGATATATGACATTCCGTCGGTGCCGGTTTGCACCGGCCGAGAACTCACCGAGAATCTGTTGCGGCAAATCGAGCGGTTCAATCCGACATTCCATCTGGGGCAAGAGGTGACCGTCGTGCGCCAGCGCGACGACGGGCGTTTCCATGTGGAGACGTCGAACCACACCACATTCATCACGAAAACGATCTCCATTGCGGCGGGCGTAGGCGCGTTTCAGCCGCGCAAGCTCAAGGTGGAGGGCATCGATGCGTTCGAGGACAAGCAACTGTTCTATCGGGTCAAGGACTCGCACATGTTCGACGGTCGGCAGGTCGTCGTATGCGGCGGCGGCGACTCGGCACTGGACTGCGCGCTCGACTTCGTGGGGAAGGCTGAATCCGTGGTGCTGGTGCACCGGCGCGATGCCTTCCGCGCGGCGCCGGTGTCGGTCGCGCGGATGCGGCAACTGTGCGCGTGCTATGAGATGCAGTGCGAGATCGGGCAGGTGACGGGCTTCGATGCGCGGGACGATCGTCTCACCGCATTGAAGATCGCCGGCGGCGACGGCGTGACACGCCGGCTCGAGCTCGACTGCCTGCTGGTGTTTTACGGCCTGTCTCCGAAACTGGGGCCGATCGCCGAGTGGGGGCTCGAGATCGGTCGCAAGCAGATCGTCGTGGATACCGCGCGATTCGAGACCAGCACACCGGGGATCTTTGCGGTGGGCGACATCAACAGCTATCCGGGCAAGCGCAAGTTGATCGTCTCGGGCTTTCATGAGGCGACGCTCGCTGCCTTCGCGGCCGCCGAATACGTGTATCCGGGGAAGACGATCCACACGCAATACTCGACCACGTCACCGACGCTGCACAAGGTCTTGGGCATCGAATCGACGCTTGCTGTCTGAGCTGTTCCGGCCGCGGTGGATCGCGCGTGATGACGGGCCGGACTGCGGACGTGCCCCTGGGGCGCACGTCCAGACTCGGGAGGGAAATGGGTGGGTGTTCTGGGTGCGCCGAGAAAGAAGTAACCAGTAGCGGGCGCCACGCTATGGCGACCGCTCGCGGGTTCGAGACGACTGTGGCAGGTTCGGCGTCCCGGCCTTTGCCATGCGGCAAATAGCACCGAGGCTCCACAGGCATGCGGCTGCGACGAGAGGCGGAATTAGCACGACCAACACCGCCGCCAGCGCGATCTTCAAGACGAGCATTGTCATTCTCCGTTTGATATTCCGTTCAGTTCACGCCCGTCAGGGGACAGCAAGCCCATACTGGCGGTAACGTTTCATCAGGACCGCGTATTGTCCGGCGTCTAGCCTTGGTCCGAGAAGGACAGGATGTGAACGGCGAGCTCATGCTGGTCCCAATACATCCTCTCCAGACGATGTTTAACGCCCGTCAGCATCAACTCAGTTGCGCCGAAGATTTCAATCAATACGCCCGGGCGTGAAGCGTCGCCGTCAATGCGGACTATCGCGTCGATTTCGACCTGCGTATATTTGCGCACAAACGCACGGACGTCTTCGTCGCTCTTCTCCGGCGGCAGATTGCTGATCCAAAGTTTCATGTCTCTACACCTCCAGCAGGTCGAGTGTGTGCGTGGCGATCATGAGTTCTTCGTTGGTCGGAATCACCCATGCGGCGACTGGGCTGTCTGCCGTGCTGATCCTGGGGCCGTGACGCGCGTTCGCAGCGGCGTCGAGCGAAATGCCGAGCCATGCTGCGGCGCGGCACACCCGTTCGCGCACGGGCGGCGCATGTTCTCCGATGCCCGCCGTGAACACGATCGCGTCGAGGCCGCCGAGCGCGGCGACGAGCGAGCCGAGCTCGCGCGAGATCCGATAGCAAAACAGATCGACCGCGTTGGCCGCCGCAGGATCGTCACTTTCGAGCAGCGTGCGCATGTCGCTCGATATGCCGGACACGCCCAGCAACCCCGAGCGGTGGTAGAGCAGGTTCTCGATCGCGCGGGCGTCCATCTTGTGCTCGTCCATCAGCCACAGGAGAACTCCGGGGTCGAGGCTGCCGGTGCGCGTGCCCATCGGCAGGCCTTCGAGCGCAGTAAAGCCCATGGTGCTCGCGATGCTCCTGCCCTGGTCCAGCGCGGCCATGCTCGCGCCGTTGCCGAGGTGCAGCACGACTGTCTTGCCGTGAGCCGCGCACTCGTCATAACGGGGTAGGGCGGACGCGATGTACTCATACGACAGTCCGTGAAAGCCATAGCGCTTTACGCCTTGTTGCGCGATGTCGCGGGGTAGTGCGAACTGCGTCGCGATTGCAGGCTGGCCGTGGTGAAACGCGGTATCGAAGCAGGCGACCTGTGGCAACGCATGATGCCGCTCGGCGATCGCCCTGAGCGCGGCGAGGTGGTGCGGCTGGTGCAGCGGCGCAAGCGGCACGAGCGCTTCGAGGTTGGCGATTACCTCGTCGTCGACGCGCACGGCCGTCGCGTATCGGCTGCCGCCGTGCACAAACCGATGACCGGCGGCGATCGCCCGGTAGCCGGCCGCATGGCTATGCAGCCATTCGAACAGAAAAGCGATCACGCCCTCGTGACCGAGCGGTTCAACTGCAGACCAGCGCTCTTCTGCCAGCACTTCGCCGCTCGCGTGTTGGATCCGGAGGTGTGGATTAGTGTCGATTTCCTCGAAATTGCCTGTGCAGATGCGGCTGAGCGTAGCGCCGCTCACGCCGAAGACCGAGAACTTGACGCTTGACGAACCCGCATTGATCACCAGAATGACGTCCATGGAATACCCCTCAGCTGACGATCGCGCGCGACGTATCGCGCCGCGCGAGCGTAACCAGCGCCGCAACCGCGCAGGACGCGAGCCGGGCGACCACCGAATCCGCCCGGCTGGTCAGAATGATCGGGACGCGTGCGCCGAGCACGATCCCCGCCGCGTCCGCGCCGGCGAGGAACGATAGGCTCTTCGCAAGCATGTTGCCGGCCTCGAGGTCCGGCACGACGAGCACGTTCGCGCGTCCCGCGACTGGCGACGCGATGTTCTTGATCGCCGCGGCTTCCTGGCTGATCGCGTTATCGAGCGCGAGCGGGCCGTCGAGAATGCCGCCCTCGATCTGGCGGCGATCGGCCATCTTGCAAAGCGCCGCTGCTTCAACCGTAGACGGCACTTTCACATTGACCGTTTCCATCGCGGACAGGATTGCTACCCGCACTTCGGGAAAGTGCAGCGCATGAGCCAGGTCGATCGCGTTTTGCACGATGTGCATCTTGTCTTCCAGTGTCGGGGCGACGTTCACTGCGGCGTCGGTAATGATGAGTGGATCGTCGTGGCCAGGCACGTCCATCACGAAGCAGTGGCTGATGCGGCGTGCCGTGCGCAGACCCGTCTCGCGCGCGACGACGGCGGACATCAGCTCGTCGGTATGCAGCGAGCCCTTCATCAGTGCCTGCGCCTTTCCCTCGCGCACGAGGGCGACGGCCGCGTCGGCGGCCGCATGGCTATGCGGCACGTCGACGATAGGCATGCCCGACACGTCGAACCCTTGTTCGGCGGCGACGGCGGTGATCTTCGCCGCAGGGCCGACCAGCGTCGGCGCGATCAGCCCGAGCAGTGCCGCCTCGACAACGGCGCCGAGCGAGCTTTGATCGCAGGGGTGAGCGACGGCAGTCGGCGTGGGAGGCAGCGCCGTGGCCATCGAGACCAGGCGTTCGTATTTTTCGCGTTTGCGTTCCACAAGGTGCTCCATCATCAAGTCGTTCAAGAGATTTTGCGTGCTTCTGATCGAGCTCGAGGCTCGAGGTCCCGGCATCCCGGCCAACACGCGCCGGTTGCCTTACGTCGCCGTGCGCGCCGCGGCACCCGTCTCGCGCAGGAACAGCGTGAGCACGAGAGACAGGATGATCGCCCCAACCCAGATCAGATCCGCATGCTGGTAAGTCTGCAGCGTCAGCGGCATGCCGCCGGACAGACGCATCAGTGCGAGGCCGAACAAGGGCGCGAGGAACGCGCTGAGAACGAACACAAGGAAGTTCATTGCGCCGGCGGCGCTTCCCTTCACGCTCTCCGGGTTGACTTCCTTAACCATCGTGTAAGGGATCATCGCCGCGCCGGAGCCGATGCCGAACAGGAGGCCTCCGACATAAGGCGGCAAGAGCGCGGGCAGATAGACGATCGCCACGATCGATAGCAGCATGAGCACGATGCCGCCGACCAGCACGGGCTTGCGACGCCCGATCCGATCGGCGACATAGCCGAGCAGCGGTGCGCCGATGACCCAGCCGAGCGGAACCATCGACGAGCGGGCCACTGCTTCCGCGGCCGGCACGCCAAGGCCTTGGCGCAGGAAGTGGACGCCCCAGATCATGTCGCCGATTGTGGTCGGCATGAACAGCAATCCGCCCACGAAGCCGCACAGAAAGGACTGCGGATTCGTCAACACGACCTTGTACGGTGCGAACATGGACCACACAGACCCGCTGGCGGGTTCGCCGCGGCCCGGCGTCACGATGAGCACGAGGACGGCGACGAGCGCAGTGGGCACGGCGGCATAGGTCCAGAATGCCTGCCAGGAGACGACCCCGTGCACGAGCGGGCCGACGCCGAACTGTCCAGCGAAGCCGCCGAGCATCCCGAAGCATTGAGTAAAGCCGACCGCTGTGGCCAGCCAGCGCTGCGAGAAACCCCGCGTGGCAAGATACACGGCGCCCGTGAACGCGAACGCCGATCCCGCACCTTGCAGCAATCGTCCGACTTCGGCCGATGATGCCGCGCCGAGCCCGAACAAGGCGCTGCCGGCCGCCACCACCAAGGTGCCGGCGGCGAGGGGCAGCTTTGCGCCATAGCGGTCGAGCGTCGCACCCGCGATGATGGCGAAGCCCGCGTACGTGTAAAAATAAAGTCCCACCAGCGAGCTAACGCCAAGCGTGGTGAGCCCGAATGCCGCGCTAATCTCGGGGACCATCACGCCTGGCGCCGATCGGATCGCGTATTGGATGAAGTAAAAGACCAGCGCGAGAAGCCAGGCCATGAAAAAAGGCAACCGAGCCGCGTGCGTCGAGGGACCTGGGACGGTGCGGAGTACGTCGCCTGTCTCGGAAACTGACATCACAATTCTCCTCTTTGTAGTTGGAGCCACCGTATAGGGGCATGTCGTCGGGCAATTCGCTTATCTCGCGCGGCAGCCCTCGCCGCGAAATAGCGCAACGGCCTGCGCGGTCTGCGCGGCCGTACACGCGGCTTTGCCCTCGAGCGGGTAGTCGAGCCCCAGCCTGTTCCATTTGAACGCGCCCATCTGGTGAAACGGCAGCACTTCGACCCATTCGACGTTGCGCATCGGGGCCAGGAACCGGGCGAGCGCGCGGATATGGGTGGGCTCGTCGGTCAGGCCGGGCACCAGCACGTAGCGGACCCAGACCGGTTTGCCGAGCGCCGCGAGCCGCTCGGCGAAACGTAATGTCGGTACGAGATCCACGCCTGTGAGACGGTGGTAAAGCGCCGGGTCGGGCGACTTGATATCGAGCAGCACGAGGTCGACCTGGCTCAGATAGGCGTCGTCCGCCCGCGCACCGAGAAAGCCCGATGTGTCCAACGCGGTATGCAGGCCTTGTTCCTTTGCGGCCGCGAAGATTCGGCTAGTAAAGCCGATCTGCACGAGCGGTTCGCCGCCGGACAGCGTCAGGCCGCCGTTCATCGAGCGCAGCGCCGGCGCGAAGTCGGACAGACGCGCGATCGCCGCGTCAGCCGTTATCCGCGTGCCGCGCTTCAGATGCCAGGTATCCGGGTTATGGCAATACTGGCAACGGAGCATGCATCCGGCGAGAAACAGCGTGGCACGAACACCCGGCCCGTCGACGAGCGAGCCGGTTTCGAGCGAATGCACGTAGCCGAACGTGCCGATCCCGTCCGCGAACCCTTCCGTTTCCGGAGCGTCAGGCGAACGGATGGCGCCGAACTCGTGGCGGCTGCCCGACAACTCCGGACCGCCGGTATCAGGCGTAGCGTCTCGACGTTGCATCACACAGCTCCGTGGAAAGTGCGGTGGATGACGTCGAGCTGCTGCTCCCGCGTGAGACGAATGAAGTTCACCGCGTAGCCGGAGACGCGAATCGTCAACTGCGGGTACTTGTCCGGATGGTCCATCGCGTCAAGCAGCGTTTCCTTGTTCACGACGTTCAGGTTCATGTGATAGCCGCCCTGGCCGAAGTACGCATCGAACACGTCGATCGCGCGATCGAGTCCTTCTTCTTCGGCAAGACGCGTCACGGTCGGCACCACGGACACCGTATAGCTGATGCCGTCCTGCGCGTGCACGTAGGGCAGCTTCGCCACCGACAGGCACGATGCGAGCCAGCCGATCTGATCGCGGCCGTGCATCGGGTTCGCGCCTGGCGCGAACGGCACGCCGGCACGCCGTCCGTCCGGCGTATTGCCGGTGGCCTTACCGTACACCACGTTCGACGTGATGGTCAGCACCGACTGTGTAGGCATTGCCCCGCGATAGCACGGGTGCTTGCGCAACTTCATCATGAAGCGCTCAACCAGGTCGGCGGCGATCGAGTCGACGCGCTCGTCGTCGTTTCCGAACGCCGGGAAGGTCCCCTCGATCTGATAGTCCTCGACGATCCCGTTGGCGCCGCGGATCGCGGTGACCTTCGCGTGCTTGATCGCGGACAGGCTGTCGGCGACCACCGAGAGCCCGGCGACGCCGAAGGCCATCGTGCGCAAGATGTCCCGGTCGTGCAGCGCCATCTCCAGCCGCTCGTAGAAGTACTTGTCGTGCATGTAGTGAATGCAGTTCATCGCATGCACATAGGTGCGCGCGAGCCATTCCATCATCGCGTCGAACCTGGCCATCACCTCGTCATAGACGAGCACGTCGCCCGTGACGGCCGGCGCCGGGGGCGCCACCTGCTCGCCGCTGATCTCGTCGCGGCCGCCATTGATCGCGTAGAGCAGGCACTTCGCGAGGTTGGCCCGCGCGCCGAAGAACTGCATCTGCTTGCCGATGCGCATCGCCGATACGCAGCAGGCGATCCCGTAGTCGTCGCCGTGAAAGGGACGCATCTGATCATCGTTCTCGTATTGCACGGCCGACGTGTCGCGCGAGATCGCCAGGCAGAAGCGCTTGAACGGCTGAGGCAGATGCTTCGACCACAACACGGTCAAGTTGGGCTCGGGGGCCGACCCCAGGTTGCGCAGCGTTTGCAGCATGCGGAAGCTGGTGCGGGTGACCAGCGTGCGGCCGTTCAGGTCCATGCCGCCGATCGATTCAGTCGCCCAGTAAGGGTCTCCCGAGAACAGGCTGTCGTACTCCGGCGTGCGCAGGAAGCGGACGATGCGCAGCTTCTGGACGAGCTGGTCGATCAACTCCTGTGCGCCGGATTCGTCGAGCGTCCCGTCCGCGAGGTCGCGCTCGATATAGATGTCAAGGAACGTCGAGATCCGGCCAATCGACATCGCCGCGCCGTTGGCCTCCTTGACTGCGCCGAGATAGGCGAAGTAGGTCCATTGCACGGCCTCTGCCGCGGTTTGCGCGGGTCGCGCAAGATCGAAGCCGTACGCCTCTCCCATCTTGACGAGGTCGTGCAGCGCGCGGGTCTGCTCCGCCAGTTCTTCGCGCAGGCGGATGACGTCGTCGGTCGGCCACTCGTCGTCGATCTGAGCGCGCTCCGCCACCTTCTCGTCAAGCAGGCGGCCGATGCCGTACAGCGCCACGCGCCGATAGTCACCGATGATCCGGCCGCGGCCGTACGCATCCGGCAAGCCCGTGATGATGTGGGACTTCCGGCAGGCAAGGATCTCGGGCGTGTACACGTCGAACACGCCGTCGTTGTGCGTCTTGCGATATTGGGTGAAGATCTCGGCGACCTTCGGGTCAACCTTCATCCCGACGGAGCGCAGGCCGTTCTCGACCATGCGAAGACCGCCCCACGGCATGATGGCTCGCCTGAACGGTTTGTCGGTCTGCAGGCCGACAATCACTTCGTTGGGTCTGTCGATATAGCCGGGCGCGTGCGATGTCATCGTGGACGGCGTTGCGGGGTCCACATCGAGCACGCCCTTATGGGCTTCCTCGCGAAGGTACGGCTGCAGCGCGGCCCAAACGGCTTTCGTTCGCTCGGTCGGACCGGACAGGAAGGCGCAGTCGCCTTCGTAGGGCCTGACGTTGGCAACGATGAAATCCCTGACGTCGATGCGCTTCATCCACGGGCCAGGCGAGAATTCACGCCACGGGTCCGTGGTTTCGTCCATCTGATGGAAAGTCGAGAGTGTGCTCATTTCGCTGTATCCCTTCGCTATGTTGATCATTGGTCATTCGCCGGTCCTCGGTTTCCCGGTGAACGATATTTCCATCCCTCGGTGCACGGATGCGCGCGAACATCGAGAATTCTGTGTGAGTTCACTATCCACTCGCTGACGTAGAGTCGCTATGGATTACGTCTTGAGTTTTTGTCAGCTTTTGCTGACAGAGACGTCTTACATAATTTCCGGAAAAGGCTGATTGCCCCTGTTGACTTGTGCGCCAATACTGGACGAAGGCGTGCCACCACGCCGGTGATCATCGTTCTGTTTTCGGCCACATACTTTGCGCATTGCCTATGCGTCGTTCGCCAGGAAACCTCGTCGGATGATCGCTAGACCGCATGGACAAGGATTCGCTGAGTTTCAATTTTTATTGGATCGAATTCGTGAGTTCTTAAATTGAACGCATATAGGCCCGCACGCCTTTGCATGAGAGGCGCTAACCTGTCGGCAAATTCGTTTATCGACCGGTGCCGTCTGCCGTGATCTGATGTCGTGCGCGGTTTCAACGAGCAGCGGAACCCGGAGGCAGCAGTGAGCAAAGAAGAAGCAGTCTTTTCCATAGTCGAAATGGTGCAATCCGAACTTCCATCCGAGCGGGACTGGACTGAGGACCACGACATCCCGGCGAGAATCACACTCGATCGCATAACAAAAATGACCATATTTGGCGTATTCGCTTGGTCGTTGATTGAGACACCCTTGGAAGTTGGTGTATTTAAATCGAACACGTGGCTATTCGCGCTTGCTGTGTCGAAGTTTATAGTGATCCTAACGGGTATCGGCGCTATCGTCAGGGTACGCGTCGCACGCGCAATCTTTGCTTCCATTTGTGGGGTAAGTGTGCTGGCCATTGCGCCCGCACTGCCGTTCGTATATACGCGATCCGTTGAAATTGCGGTGGTATCGACCGTAGAATGCGTTCTGAAGGCCGCGTGTCTTGGCGCGCTTTGCCTTTCGTTGTTTCAGAAGAAACCGCAGAAAAGAGGGGCGGGCACGGTGGATCTCGACATGCCGTAAGATCGATCACGGTCCGACGATGATCTCGCCCCGGACAGGAACTTCATAGAGCTACGCGAGATGCTGGCCAACGGCTCGATCGATATCCTCGCCAAGTTCAGTGACGTTTGTCGCGCCGAATTCGAGGCGCTACAAGCGAAAGAATTCTGAACGAACGGCACATGACCCGGAGATTGTGCCAAGGATGGCGTTCAAAATTCGCAAGAATTCGGCTGCTTGGCCGCGCACTGAACAACGCCGAATTTTCACCCAGCGACTACGTCACACCATTGCTGCTGTTCGGTGCGGCATACATACTCTCTTGGGGAGAGTACCAGCCGACGCGCGCTACGCCGAAATGGCACCACTCGGCTGCCTCCCGACGAAACATGCGCACCCTGGCAAGCGTCGTATCGACGGCCCGCAACTTGGCGGGTTAATCGCCAACGCCTCGCAAATCCCGGCCATCGCATAGGGATATCGCCTCTGTCAGCGATGAAGATATTGCGTGAAAGCACCTGCAACGTGTCCCGGACTACATAAACATGTAATGTTGCAGCAGAGCACGTCGTTGTAGGCTTTCCGGGTCACGCCTCGCCCTGAGCGCGTAAAGCTCAAGGATGTGCTTCTGAAAGGGAAAATCCACGGCCTTGCCGCGTCAAGCCATGCATCGCCGACAATGGCGGACGTGAGATCGGGTTCCCCCCGGCATTGCCGATTGCGACGAGCGTGGAGTAGGAGAAGACATGATTCGCGTATTGATCGCCGATGACCACGCGCTGATGCGTGACGGCCTGCGGCATATCCTCGAGAAAGCAAGCGGATTCCACGTAGTGGGCGAAGCCGCCGACGGCTCCGCGGCGTTGCACCTTGGGCGGAGCACGCCAGCGCAGGTCATGCTGATCGACCTGTCGATGCCCGGACGCAATGGCCTCGAGGTCGTGCGCCAATTGAAGCAAGAAAACGCACCCGTGCGCACGATCGTATTGACCATGCACGGCGAGCACCAGTACGCGGAACGTGCGTTCAAGTGCGGCGCGCGGGGCTATCTGACCAAGGAATGCGCAATGACGGATCTGGTCACTGCGATCAGCAAAGTCGCGAGCGGCGGCGTCTACTTGAGCCCCGCCATGGCCGAGCGTCTGGCATGCAGCCTGGACCGGGACCATTACGTGTTACCGCACGAACAGCTATCGGATCGTGAATTCGATGTCTTCAGACGGCTTGTCAGTGGCGAGACGATCTCCGAGATCGCAAACGGACTGTGCATCAGCTCCAAAACGGTCAGTACCTACAAAATGCGGATTCATCAAAAGATGGAGATGAACAACGACGTCGCACTCATTCGTTACGCGTTGAAAAACGGTCTGTGCAGCGCCCCAGGTGAGGAAGTCTAAGCGTCGCTTTCCGCTGATGCGAAAAGAAATATTGCCGGGAGGCTGGATGGACCCACGCAAGGAATCAAGTGGCCTCACCAACGATCTCTTCCGCCAGGTGGTGGAGGCGGCGCCCAACGCCATGGTAATGGTGGACCGGGCTGGTCGGATTGTTCTCGTGAACGCGCAGACCGAGAAGCTGTTTGGCTATGGACGCGACGAACTGATCGGGAAGAGCATCGAAACGCTCGTGCCCGGGCGGTTCCGTTCTAGTCACCCGAGCCACCGGAGTGCGTTTTATAAGGACCTGAAGAGCCGACCCATGGGAATTGGCAGCGAGCTTTACGCGCTGCGCAAGGACGGCTCCGAATTTCCAGTCGAAATCGGCCTCAATCCCGTTTCAACTGGCGAAGAAACGTTCGTCCTTGCGGCCGTCCTCGATATCACTGAGCGCAGGCGGCTGGAGGAGCGTTTCCGGCAGGTGGTGGAGGCGGCGCCCAACGCCATGGTAATGGTGGACCGCGCTGGCCAAATTGTTCTCGTGAACGCGCAGACTGAGAAGCTGTTTGGTTATGGGCGCGACGAACTGATCGGGAAGAGCATCGAAACGCTCGTGCCTGAGCGCTTCCGTGCTGCTCACCCAGGCTACCGCAGTGCGTTCTATGGAGATCTTAAGAGCCGTCCAATGGGAATTGGCCGCGAGCTTTACGCGCTGCGTAAGGACGGCTCCGAATTCCCCGTCGAAATCGGACTCAATCCGGTTAGAACCTCCGAGGATGTGTTTGTTCTCAGCGCGATTGTTGATATCACAGAGCGAAAGCATGCAGAACAGGAACTGCTTAGAAAAACAGACGAACTGGCTCGCTCCAATCACGACCTTGAACAGTTTGCCTACGTGGCCTCTCACGATCTACAGGAGCCGCTGCGGGCAGTCGCTGGCTCCTTGCAACTGCTGCAACGCCGCTATCAGGGTCAACTGGATCCGCGAGCCGATGAGTTTATTGCGCATGCGGTGGATGGTGCCACCCGCATGCAGGCACTCATCGAAGACCTGCTCACCTATTCCCGCGTGGGCCGATCAGCAGATACACGGCAGCCGACTGACTGCGGACAAATACTTGATCAGGCGCTAAGGAGCCTGAGCGTCGTTATTGAGGAAGCCGGCGCACTGGTTGGCCGCGCTGCGTTGCCAACGGTGCTTGCGACTCCCACGCAACTGACGCTGCTGTTTCAGAATCTGGTCGGAAACGCTATCAAGTTTCGGCACAAGGACCGTTCTGTGCAGATCGATGTAGGTGCCCAACGTCAGGGCGATTCATGGAGGTTCTGGGTCAAGGACAACGGAATCGGCATCGAGCCTCAATATTTTGAGCGCATCTTTCTGGTGTTCCAGCGCCTCCATACCCGCGCCGAATATCCCGGCACGGGAATCGGTCTTGCACTGTGCAAGCGAATCGTTGAACAGCACGGCGGCCGCATCTGGGTCGAGTCCGCTCCGGATAAGGGCACAACGTTCTTTTTTACTTTGTACGCGAAGGTCGACGACAGAACTCCGTCGCGATAACGTCCCAACGGCCACCATGGTTACCAACGCATCCGACGATCTCCTTCATATCCTCCTCGTGGAAGACAGTCCTACGGACGTGATGATGACACGTGAGGCTCTCGACTATTACAAGGTGCTGAATCCACTGCATGTGGTAGACGACGGCGTGGAGGCGATGGAATACCTGAGGCGTGAGGGAAAATACTCCGCCTCACCGCGGCCCGGACTCATCATTCTCGATCTGAATTTACCGCGAAAGAGCGGGCGTGAAGTGCTCGAGGATGTGAAAGCAGATCCGGAGCTGATGAACATCCCAGTGGTCGTGCTGACCACCTCCAAATCAGAGGAGGATGTGGCGAGATCATACGGGCTCCATGCCAATTGCTACATCACGAAGCCGGTTGATTTCACCAAATTCGTCGACGTCGTACGAAGCATCAATGAATTCTGGTTTGGCGTAGTGACGCTGCCGCCCAGCGGACCATGAGTACGTCAAAGGAAATCAGGATTCTCCTGCTCGAAGACAGCATCAGCGATGCGTTTTTGATTGAAACGGCGCTAGCGGATGTGGTGGAGTTCGAGCATCGGCTGGTTCGGTCCGAGCGCCTCTCCGACGGCTTGGCTCGCGCACATTCGATGCGTTTCGATGTCGCGCTGCTGGATCTGGGACTGCCCGACGCCCAGGGCCTCCACACAGTCAGAACATTCATTCGGCTATCGCCGGATGTTCCGGTACTGGTTCTCACGGGGCTGGACGACGCATCGGTCGGCTTACTGGCCATACAGGAAGGTGCGCAAGACTATCTTTTAAAAAGAGATATTCATGCGTCGGAGCTGGGTCGGGCGATTCGTTACGCGATCGAACGTCATCGCATCGCGGCGGCTCTTAGAGCGAGTGAGGAGCGATTTCAGCTCGCCGTGACCGGTGCTACCGCGGGGTTGTGGGATTGGAATCTGCAGACCGGAACGATGTATCTTTCGCCCTGTTTCAAGGAAATCATGGGCTATGCGGATAGCGAACTGCCCAATGAAGCGCGAGTTCTGCGGGATGCCATTCACCCGGACGACGCCGATAGGGTATTCACCAGCCTGAACGCGCATCTGGAGGATAAGAGCGTCTACGATGTGGAGTATCGAGTTCGAACCAGGTCGCCCGACTTCCGGTGGGTTCAGTCTCGTGGGCAAGCTCTGTGGAACAATTCCGATCAGCCTTATCGCATGGTGGGCTGGATCATGGATATTACGGATCGGAAACGGGCTGATGACGCATTGCGAAAATCGCGCGAAGAACTGCAGCGCCTGTCGGCGAATATTCAGCAGGTACGGGAGGAGGAGAAAAACCGTATCGCACGCGAACTGCACGACGATCTTGGACAGCAGTTGGTCACACTGAAAGTAGAAGCCGCCAAGATCGAAGACCATCTTATGGCTGCTGAGACGACAGCGCCCGTTGCCAACCTGCGCAAAGTATACTCACTGATCGATCAAGTCATTGGCTCGGTAAGGCGGATTGCAGCAGGTCTGCGTCCCACGATGCTTGACGACCTGGGCCT
Organism: Paraburkholderia sp. RL18-085-BIA-A; assembly: GCF_046027075.1. Taxonomy (NCBI): domain Bacteria; kingdom Pseudomonadati; phylum Pseudomonadota; class Betaproteobacteria; order Burkholderiales; family Burkholderiaceae; genus Paraburkholderia; species Paraburkholderia sp. RL18-085-BIA-A. Next base: position 18,639 of record NZ_JARESU010000100.1, read on the forward strand.
GACTCCAGCAGTCGACTGGCTAATCGATGAGTTTTCAGCGAGCCACAACGTACAGGTGGTCCGCCGAATTGACGTCGACAACATTGACTTCAATCACGAGGGCGGCACCGCAGTGTTTCGAATCGTCCAGGAAGCGCTGACGAACGTCGCGCGCCATTCGGGCGCGACTTCAGTGACGCTCGAGATCGTGTGCGAGGAGACGAATTGTATAGTACGCGTCGTAGACAACGGCAGTGGTTGCTCTAGTGACGCGCGACCCAACGCGAACGCTTTCGGCCTGCTGGGAATGCGAGAGCGTGCTGCCCGCCTGGGCGGTGCCATCCGGATTCAGAGCGCACCCGATCAAGGCTTCGCATTGACCGTTGCGTTGCCGCTCGCTGCCGTCGAAACCAGGGAAGGCGAATGAACGCCCGTCGAGTGTTGGCCAGAGGTCGGCCGTATCGGAAGCGCTGATCCGAAAAACCTGCCACTCGGGGAGTAGAAGAGTTTGTCTTGCACGCCGCCTTGATAAATCATCATAACGATGCCGATTTGCCGCTGTGATCCTTGAGACTTGAATCTTCAGGCAATTGCGGTGGACGGGATTCACTGGAAAGGGACGCAGCTCAACCAGGTTCATGCGAGATCGCATGAACCATCGTGTCGCCGCGCGAAGTTAGACTGGCACCTACATATCTGCTCTGTCCGCGTTCGACGGTTATCAGTTGCTGCTCATGCAAAATGTCCAGTTCGACTCGGTCCAGGACATCGGCCAGATTGCCGGCCTTAATGAGTAGCAATGTAGCGAGCTCGTGCGGGCTTAACACATTTGGCTCCATACTAGTCTTGAAGGCTGCCGGACAGAGGATTGCTTATCCAACGTTTCATGTCAGTATCCGTCTCAAGTGGAAGGCGGGTTACGCGCGCGGGCTACTGGGCGACCGTGGTCAGCCCATGACGCTGACGCCGCCGTCAACAAAGATGGTGTTGCCCGTGATGTGCCGCGCAAACGGTGACGCTAGGGCGGCACACGCGTAACCGACATCCATGATGTCGGCGAGTTCACCCATCGGCGCGCGCTCGAGCGCCTCGTTGAGCAGTAAATCGAAGTCCTTGAGTCCGGATGCAGCCCGTGTCTTCAGCGGCCCCGGTGAGATCGGATGAACGCGTATGCGTCGCGGTCCGAGTTCGCTTGCAAGGTATCGGCAAGATGCTTCAAGCGCCGCCTTGACCGGCCCCATCAGGTCGTAATTCGGCACGACACGCGTAGCGCCAAGGTAACTCATGGCGAACAGCGACCCGCCCTCGTCCATCAGGGGCGCAGCGAATCGTGCCATGCGGATGAATGAATGACATGATATGTCCATGGCTTTCGCAAAGCCTTCGGGGGAGCTGTTGATGAGGCCGCCCTGCAGGTCTTGCTTTGGCGCGAATGCGATCGAATGCACGCCGATGTCCATCCGCCCCCATGTTGTTCGCACGACATCGAAGAGCGCTTCCAGTTCACCCGGCTTCGATACATCGAGCGGCATCAGCAGCGTCGCTCCAAGCTCCCGACTCAGCGGCTCGACGTAGGCTTTCGCCTTCTCGTTCGCGTACGTGAGCGCCAGTTCGGCGCCCATTTCGCGAAATGCGCATGCGCAGCCGTAGGCGATCGAATGCTCGTTTGCGATTCCAAGAATCAATGCTTTCCGGCCGGCAAGCGGCTGATTGGATACGTCTGGCATTCAGGCCTCCAGTTCCTCAAGCGTGTGCGATTCGTATTTCTCGCGTTTGCATTCCACAGCGTGCTCCTTCATCAAGTCTGCTCAGTCGATTTCAGGGGCTTTTCTCGTGGCGCGAGGCCGAGCTGCGCGGCGACGCGATCGAGGCGCAGCTGTTGCGCCGGCGCGATGTCGCCACGCGTAGCCGCGAGTGCCCGCGCGGCGTCGAGTGCCCGGCGGCGCTCTGACGTTGTCGGGAGCAGTTGTGCAAGGCCAGCCAGCGCGCGCTCTTCGTCCCACCGCACGAGGAACGTCTGACGCCTGGCCGCCTGCTTCAGCTCGGCGAGATGTATCGTGTGGTCGAGCCCGGACTCGCGCAGCAACTTGCGCATCGCATTGAACGGACGCTCGTCGACGACATGAAGTTCGCGGCCGCAATAGACCAGTACCCGCATCGCACCGTCCAGGAATGTGGCATGCTCGAACGACGCTTCAAGCTCGCGGCGCTTAAGGCGCTTGACTTCTTCGTTAAGCCAGCTATCGGCCTCGTGCAGCCGTTGCGGCACGGACCCCCGCTTGAGGCCGATCAGTGCCGCGAGCCACGGTGAATCGTAGACTGCCTTGAACACCATCTCGACTGTACTGTCGCGGCATGCCCGATAGGTATCGAGCTCATGCGCGATCGCGTCCGATATGCCATGCTCGCTTTCAAGCAGTGGGTTCGTGGGCAAAACAGCCTGGCGGTGCGTACGCACTGCATCAGCCATCATCTTGACACCCCACATTGCCGGATTCAGGTCTGACAGCGTCCAGCGCTCGACGCGTGCAGGGTTCATCAGCCTGGTGCACGCAGCCGTCCACGGATTCGATGCAGCTTTCACGAATGGGGATACAAAAGTGTCATAGAGGCACTGGTTGATTTCGGCGGTCCGCTTGACAACTTCAAATGCGCGCTCATCGTCGCGCCCGTCATCGAGTGCAAGTATGTCGTCGATCTCGCGCGCTTCGAAGCGGATCAGGTAGCGCCCGTTGACAAACTCCAATCCCGGCAGATCCGACCGCGTATCCTCAATCACCGCTTCATATAAACCGGGCGGCAGAGTATCGATCAGATCGAGCGCGCTGATGAATTCCGCATGCTCCTTCTTCGCGACACCCGCTGAGACGAATATTCCCAAATGACCGATCGTTTCGTTCAGGCAATAGACGATCGTCTGTTCGTGGATCCGGATATCTTCGACACTGTCGTATAGGTCAGGAATCCAGTTCAGTGCTTGTTGCGGCGGGGTAATGTCGTCACCCCAGGAGGCGAACACGATGATGGGCGAACGGATGTTGCGTAAGTCGATACGAATGTTGCCGTCGGCCGACACCACTTCGCCTGCGGACAAACGATTGCCGACGAAAAGGTTTTGCGTGATCCATTCCATTTCCTCCTTGTTCATCAGGAAATGGCCACCCCACCAGCGCTCGAACTCGAGGAAGCGCTCCGCTTCGGTATCGATATTCGCGTAGACGTTGTAGAGCTTTTTCCAGTAGGTGTTCGCCGGATTCATCTGTTCGAAGTTGTTGACCAGATAGGCGCCGTCGAACATGCCGTTCCCGAGATCGCCGGCGAGCGATGCGAGCCATGTTCCCCCGAGCATGCCACCTGTGTAACGCATCGGGTTCTTGCCTTCGACGCCAGCCCAGTACGAGACGGGCGATCCCGCGAGCAGAATCGGCCCGACGCGCTCGGGCTTTGCAGCAGCCAGAATCAGGAGCGCCCATCCTCCTTGACAATTCCCAATCACGAACGGCTTGGCTTCGGCGTCCGGATGCAATTGGGCTACCCGTTCCAGAAACGCGGCTTCGGCTCGTGCGACGGATTCGATCGTCTGGCCCAGCTCCGGGTACGGACGGAAGAACACGAAATAACATGGATGCCCCTGGCGCAGTGCGATTCCGATTTCGCTGTCCATCTTGAAGCCCCCGATACCTGGGCCATGTCCCGCCCGCGGATCGATGACGACGAATGGGCGTTTCGTCGGGTCCGGCGCGACAACGCCATCGGGCGGAATGATGCGGGCCAGTGCATAGTTGACCGGATGCGGCAGTTCGTGACCATCCGCGACGACTTCGTACTTGAACGCAAGGACCGGCGGTTTGCCGGCACTTGCGTGATCGAGGTAGATGTTTCCTCGCTGGCGCAGCACATCCAGAAACAATGCGCCCCTTTGCAATGCGTCAGTCGCATATTCGATGATGCATTGGGCCGGCACGGCAACGCGGGAAACGGTACTGGTCACGGTGGACATGCGTAAGGCTCCTGTGGATAGGGTTGTTTCAAACGCAATATCGATCTGGGTTGCAAGTAGTATTGGTGCGCCGGAAGGTTGCTGCAATGAATCCTGTCTGGATATCCCGTCAGAATTGGCTTACACCAACAGCGGATGAGAGATCCGCCTGTCAAAGTACCTGAACAACATCATCAAACAGGACCATCGGGCGATCAAGCGAGGGACTTGACCGATGCTCGGGTTCAAGGATTTTCGTTTTGCGCATATCCTGTTGAGTGGAATCGAGTTCATGCACATGATCGCCAAGGGGGAAATGAGAGATGGCGACATCCGACAGACTCTTGAGGGGCAATTCTACTTGCTGGATATATAACATTCCTAATCATATCTGGATTGCTTCGCTTCGCCATCCTCAATGCGAAAAGACCCATTGCTAGCAGCCGTACGGTGTGGGGGCGAGGCAAGTTCCGCATGCGCAACGTAACTGAACTGTTGATGGAAGCCTCGTTAAGCCGAAAGAGCCCAAGCTGCCTCAGCGCGAGGATGGAAGCGCTTGCCGCCTGACGTCTCACTGCGTGATCTCGCCGCTCCATCGATCGCGGTTGACGCGCGCCGGGACGCGCTTTATTGTTCCTGCAACGCGCCGACGCGCAGGACCAAAGTCCAATTCCGCTGGTGTGCCCGAGTGACATGATGTAATCGGGCGGCAGGTGGTATTTGTCCACGGTGCTCGCAACGGCGCGGTGCATGCCATGCGTGACCGGCTACGTGAGACAGCCGCGGCGCATGCCAATTTTCATCTGGTGGTGTTTTATGACGAGCCACTGCCCCAGGATTCTCAGGGCCGTGACTACGATCGCGCAGGCATCGTCGACGTCAATCTGATCAAGTGTTCGATCCTGTTGCCGGGCGCCGATTACTACATCTGTGAAATCCCGGAGTGACTTATGAAAACAGAACAACTCATTGAAAAGGCCCGCAAGTTCGCGGAGCCGTTTCGCGTCAACAAGGGCAAAGACTTTCGCCTGAAGAACGCCATGCCAGGCGAGACCTTGGGCTTAGGGAATGAAGACAAGCCTCGTGCCCAGGAGGCGCTAACCATGGGCATTGAGGCGCTCGCCGAGTTACAGGACAAACTTTACGCCCAGGATAAGTGGGCCGTTCTGCTCATCTTTCAGGCCATGGACGCCGCCGGTAAGGACGGCGCCATCAAGCACGTCATGTCCGGCGTCAATCCGCAGGGTTGCCAGGTCGTCTCGTTCAAATCACCGTCCGCAGATGATCTCGACCATGACTATCTCTGGCGCTGCATGAAGTCTCTTCCAAACCGGGGCCATATAGGTATTTTCAATCGCAGCTATTACGAGGAAACCCTCGTCGTGCGAGTGCATCCGGAAATTATGGCTAGGCAAAAAGTTCCGGTTGAACTCATCACGAAAAAGATCTGGGAACAACGCTTCACGGACATCCGAAATTTTGAGGAGTACCTTTCCAACAATGGTGTGGTAGTGCGAAAGTTCTTTCTTCACCTTTCCAAGAACGAACAGAAGAGGCGTTTCCTCGAGCGCATCCAAATCCCGGACAAGAACTGGAAATTCTCCGCCAGCGATGCCGTCGAGCGCGAGCATTGGGATGAGTACATGGAAGTCTACGAAGACATGATCCGCAATACCGCGACGGAAAAGTCGCCGTGGTACGTTGTGCCGGCGGACAACAAATGGTTCACCCGTGTCGTCGTGGCGGCGGCGATCGTCGAGACCTTAGCCTCTCTGGATTTGAAATATCCGGAAGTCGGCAAAGACAAACTCGCTGAGCTAGCAGCGATCAAGGGGCAATTGTTAAAAGAATAGGCGGCGATGTTCGGAGTCAAGCAAGGACCATGTGGAAGGAGAAGAGACGATTGTGCCCCCCATTAAACACTAGTCATTCGTGAGCGATTTCACAGACGTACCTAATGCCGGCGGCGAAGTCCGTCACGCGCTGCAATCCTGGCCTGATCGTCTTGACTCCATGTTCGCCATCACCCTTCAGGGCGAGGAAGCCGCCCAGCGTGGCGACCAGACGAATCACCTCGTTGAGGCCCAGCGGCGTCGCGGGTGGCTCCTTCTTGTGGAGAATGATCGCCGCACGCCACTGATCTGGCTCAAACAGCATCGCAGCGTCGACTTCGTGACAGGGTCCTCCCAGCAGCATTAATCGGGAGAAACGCCATGCGACAACCACGAACAGCGACGAACAGCGCCAGCGGCCGCTCAAGCCGCCCCATCGAGGCCATCGGTACTCGCGGGCGGTGGTGTCGCGTCGAATACGCAGTGTGACATCTCATGCAGCGTATCTATACACCCCTCGCGCGCTCAGCGGATCCGAAGTGACCCGTTTCGCAGACTTCCACATAACAGTGCGCCTAAAGAGTGACCTCACCAAGGCGTCAAAGGGAGATTGCCGCGAGCCGGACTGGCCGTTCACAGTGGACACGGACGGTTTCCAACGCTTCGCCTTTTCTAACTCACCAAGGTTTGACCTTTACGACGGTCGGCGCGAATTTCCTGTCTCTGCCAAGAGAAGGACATTCACGATGAAAGAGTATCAGAGCCTGAGTCACACGAGATGGGACTGCAAGGATCACGTAGTGTTCATCCCGAAGCGGCGCAAGAAGCAAATATTCGGCCCGTTGCGCCGGTAGCTCGGGGAAATATTTCATGAGCTGGCGTCCCACAAGGAATCAAGGATTGTCGGAGGACACCTGATGGGGGATCACGTTCACATGTGTTTGAGCATTCCGCCGAAGTATGCGGTATCGAATGTGATCGGCTACATCAAGGGGACGAGCGCAATTCAGATTGGCCGGAAGTACGGAGGCCGGCAACGGAATTTTACTGGGCTCGAGGGTACTTCGTTTCCACAGCGGGGTCTGGACGAGCACATGATGCGAGCGCACATCCCCAATCAGGAGGAAGAGGATGAGCGGTACGACCAGATGAAGCTGGTCATGGATTAAGCCGCCATCGGCGGCTCACGGTTCTATGGGCGCCTTTGAGGCGCTCACAATTTCAAGCTACCGGCTTTGCCGGTGGTATGTGACTGCTGTAGAGGCAGCGTGTGACAGTATGGTGACGATGTGCAATGATGCCCTGTTAGCTCGTGTTCTTCAACGTCGAAGGGTTACATGACGCGCAGTGCCTCAGCTCATCTGTATCAGTATCCACCAGAGGCACAGTGAGTCAACCCGGCTAACGCTAACGGTTGTCGAGGTCCGCGCGAGGCAGATCGAACGGGACTGCCTCTGGCTGATGGTTCGCTCTTGTCCCGAAAACGCTATTCGAGGAACAGATGTGGATCTACCGTGTCAATGAGCCGCGTCTCGGAGTCGTTCGCATTCGCGAATGGCGACGCCGCGCGCGCCTGACAGTCGGCCTTCTTGTTCTGCTACTTGGCGGCTCCGCCACCGGGCTGGTCCTGCTTGATCAGTCCGATACCTCTTTCCCCAACAAAGTGTTCACGGCGCTTTGGGACGGGGTCAATCTCGTCACGACACTCGGTGACTTTGCCGAATTCAATCAGCCGCAGAAGATGTTCATGCTGCTGGCCATGTTCACCACGCTGCTGGTTGGCGGATTCGCGGTTTCGAGGCTTACGGGCATGCTTTCGGGCGACGATGTAATGGCTTATCGGGAGAACAGGATCATGGAACGCAAGCTCGAACATCTCGCCAATCATGTCGTAGTGGTCGGATTTCATTCGCTCGGTGAACTCGTCGCAGACCGCCTGAGCAAAGCGGGGCAGACGGTGCTCGTTCTGGTCGGTGATCAGGCGCAGGCGGACCGCGCGGCGGATCGCGGTCATATGGTCGTGCTCGGTTCGCCGGGCGTGTTCGACGACGTGCTCAGGCATGCGCGGCTGAACAGCGCCAAGGCGCTGGTCGTGACGACGCCCGACAGCAATAACAATCTGGCCATCACCTTGCTGGCGCATACGCTGAATGCCTCGCTCTCGATTGTCGTGCCCGGCGAAAACCCGTTGAGAAAGGAGCTGTTCGAGAGCGCGGGGGCATCCGACGTGGTCATTGCAGATGACATCATTGCGGATGCGCTGGTCGGCAAGCTCACGACCGAGGTGGAGGCAACACCATGAAACCCGCGGTCTCGACGCAGTCTCATCCGCACCGCATGCCCTTCCTGCAGGGACTACTGCCCTTCAATCCCGCGCAATTGCCACATGACATCGTCGCCGGGATCACGCTGGCGGCCCTTGGCATCCCCGAGGTGATGGGGTACACGAAGATTTCCGGCACGCCCACCGTCACTGGTCTCTATACGATCCTGCTGCCGCTGATCGCGTTTGCGGTCTTGGGTGCCTCGCGTCAACTGGTGGTTGCAGCAGATTCCGCGACGGCTGCCATCCTCGCGGGCACGCTGACAGCCGTCGCCGCATTGGGTAGCAAGGAGTATGTCGGCCTCACGAGCACAGTGGCGCTGACAGTCGCCGTGATGCTCGTAATTGCACGGATCTTTCGCCTCGGTTTTCTCGCCGACTTTCTTTCCCGCAGCGCCCTGATCGGCTTCCTGACCGGAGTGGGCGTGCAGGTCGCCGCAGGCGAACTCGCCGGGCTTATCGGTCTCGCGAAGCAGGGGCATGGGCCAATCATGCAACTGATATCGGTGCTGCAACGCGTGGCCGAGGCGAGCACGCCGACCACCGCGCTTTCGCTTGCCGTGCTCGTGGTGATCGTCGGGTGCAAGCGACTGGCGCCGCGTGCGCCGGGTGCGCTGATTGCCGTGATCGGCTCCATCGTCGCGAGCGCAGTGTTCAACTTCGCTGCGCATGGCATTGCGGTAACAGGTGAAGTGCCCGGCGGGCTTCCGTCGTTGTACCTCCCGCCGTTGCATATGAACGAGATCAATCAGGTGCTGGCAACGGCCGCCTCGTGCTTCATCGTCATCATCGCGCAGAGCGCGGCGACGGCGCGCGCGTACGCCAACCGCTACAACGAGAAGGGCGACGACAATGCCGACATCATCGGCCTCGCGGCCGCGAACGCAGCGGCCGCGCTTACGGGCACCTTCGTCGTAAACGGCAGTCCGACCAAGACTGAGATGGTCGACGATGCGGGCGGCCGCACCCAGGTTGCCCATCTGACCACGGCCGTCATCGTGCTGCTGGTGCTGCTGTTCCTCACAAAGCCGCTCAGTCTTCTGCCTGCCCCCGTCCTGTCGGCAATCGTATTCATGATCGGCGTGAAGCTGATCGACGTGAAGGGCATGAAAGAACTCTATCGCATGCAGAAGGACGAATTGGTCGTCGCGTTGCTCGCGGCGTGCGTAGTCGTGTTTGTCGACGTGATGCACGGCATTCTCGCTGCCGTCGTGTTGTCGCTGATTGCGCATGCGCGGCACAGCTACCGCCTGCGCACGCGCGTGCTGACGCGCAGCCCCGCCGGCCGTTGGGTCTCGCAGCCTGTCGCGCCGAATGTGCACGCGGCGCCCGGCATCGTCGTCTACCGGTTCGAAGCGGACCTGTTCTATGCGAACGCTGGCCGTTTTACGGACGAAATACTCAAACTCGTCAACGAGGCAAGTTCGCCGTTGCGCTGGGTGGTGATCGACGCATCGGAGATCCACAATATCGACTACACGGGGGGCAAGACGCTGCTCCAGTTGGGCGCGGAACTCGATCGGCGCGGCGTGGGCGTCGCTGCGATCGCGCTTCCGACGGGCGTGCTGCGTGAGATCGAACGATACAAGGCATTGCGTACGCGCGGCGTCCATCGCGAGATCTTTGCAACGGTGGATGCCGCGATTGACGCACTGCACGATATTTCGCCGCCTGCATCCGAACCTTCACCTGACGCAAGACCGGAATAAGACGCACGCAACGAAACAAAGTTGGTTTGACGGCGATCCCGCATTGCTTAGCGGATATGTTGGAAAGTCGGGTGCGTTCGACGAAGCCATCGAGAAATTCGCGCTCGCTTATGCGGAACAGAATGAGGCTGGCTGGACGGTTTTGAAAGCGGCAGTCAAGGCGGGACGCATCCAGGTCATTCGTCAACGAGTTTGGAGCGCCCCATCGGTTGTGCGCACCCCGCATTTGCTGATTCTCTATGGCATCGACTGAAAAAATGAAGCACCGCGGGCATGGTCCGCGGGCTGCGCACTAAACCGACCCGTATCGAAGGTGAAAAGGCGGCATTGCTCGCGGGTCCCTGCCGTTTGCTATTGCGATTGCGGTCCATGCCAACCCTTGCTCTATCGTTCGACATTGCCTTGATCCCCCGTTTTGGGGATGGTCGTAGACCGCGTTCGTCCCGATGATTGACATATCGGGACGAAACTGCGGCCGAACGCAACGGTGAGCCTGTGTCCACCCATCACGACGGTCTCGTCCGTTGTGGCCTATGGCCAGCCTGTGTTGACCAACAGGACGTACGTCACGGCCAGTCGGTGGATTGCATTCGTCTGGATTGGATACCGGTTCAAGATTTTTGGAGGAATACGATTGTGAATATCGATGCCTCAAAACGTGACCTAAAAACAGCGAGGGAGGAAGGTGCGCTGCGATTCCTGCGCAACGTGAGCCTGAGGTTTCAGGTCCGGGGGATGACTACAGACCGGAACGCCTTCGGGGGCACGCTTGCTCCCGTCGAAGAGGCAGATGTCGCGGTCATTCCAGGGAAGCGTGGCTATCCGGACGGGCAGCAGATCTCCGATAAAAATCTGGCTTTTCCCCAGGTGGTCACCATGCGCGAAGATGACGCCCGCGAAATCATATCCGCCTTGCTTGGCTGCTGGCCGGAACCGTCGCTTGCAGTTGCGAAACGCGTAGGCGTAGCAAAAATTGAGCTTGATTCCTATCTTGCCGGGCGGGCGACATTGCCCGACGCGGCATTGTCGCGTCTGATGGCGGTCTTCGGGCTTACGTCCGTACATCGGGAACGTTTGACTGAATCGAAGCGCCCCGTGACGACCGTCGAGCACTACGTGCTCCTTGCGGGCAATGCGCCGGAGCGGGTTTCGACGGTCTACGACTTTCTGGTTGGAGAAGATCCAATCAGATCCAGCGTCGAGCTCGTACCGGCTGGACGCGCACCTGGCCACCGTTGGCGATACCTGCTCATCATGCGACAGCCGGACATTCCAAGTCTGATCTGTTTCCCGCGGATTGGGCACAGTGCCCGGATGTTGGACGAAGGGCAACTGCCGCAGTTTCGCGGACAACTCGCAGTAGGTCTAGCCTTCTATGATGCTGTCGAGGCACTGCGCGCCGATGTCGAACAACGGCCCACTCGCGTTCTGGAAGCGATGCGCGGGTTGTATGGGACGTGGGAAGCCGATATTGGACAGATAGGCGCCCGGCTGCAACGTATCGGTTAAGAAGCTGTGAAGGACGTACCAGGAAGGCAAAGGACGCGGCCGTTTCCCACTAGCCGCCGCTCGCAATGTCCGCCAGGTGACTTTTCGAGCGGCGGCTCCGCACTCGATACTGTTGAAAAAGTCGCTGTCTGTCTCTGTCGCAAGGTTTTTAGGGGTCCTCTCACCCTTGACCGGTGTTCGCGAGCGGCTTGTAGGCCGATCTGAGAGGTCGATTTTCTTGCGAGCGAATTGGAAAAGCAACGCAGCGACTTTTTCAAATGTGAGGGGCTTCCCCAACCTGAGGCGACATTGAAGTCGCACGGCATCGAGTGCCAGGATTGAGGTGTCAGCCATCAATCTGAACAGGAGGGGAAGTCATGGACCAGCTTACTACCGTCGGAATCGACCTGGCAAAGGATGTGTTCGCGATCTGCGTGCTCGACGCCACGGGCGCAGTGCTGCAGCGGCGCGTGCTGCGACGCGAGGCGTTTATCCGATGGGCTGAACAGCTGTCCCCGTGCCGCGTCGCGATGGAGGCCTGTGGTTCATCCCATCACTGGGGACGCTGGTTCGCCGCGCGTGGTCACACGGCCCGGCTTATTCCAGCCGAGTTCGTCAGGCCGTTCAGGCCCGGTGGCAAGAATGATGCAGCCGATGCTGAGGCCATCGCCGTTGCGGCGCGGCAGCCGACGATGCGTTATGTGGCGATCAAATCCGTCGAGCAGCAGGCGATCCTGGCGTGGCATAGCGTGCGTAATGGCTGGCAGGAGGAACGCACCGCGTTGCTGAACCGGACCCGCGGGTTGCTGGCTGAATTCGGCGTGGTGATCGCACGTTCTGCGGACCGGTTTTTCAGCGCGTTGCCGATCCTGATCGAAGACGCCAGGCTGCCTGACCCGGTGCAGGCGATGCTGCTGGAGGTGCGCGAACAACTGGCGGCGCTAAACCTGCGGCTTGCCCGCTGCGACCAGCAGATCGCCACTCACGCCCGAAGCAGTGACGTTGCAAGACGCGCCGGCGAACTGCTCGGCGTCGGTCCGGTGACATCCAGTGCCCTGGCTGCGACCGTTCCCGACGCGAAGATCTTCCGCAATGGCCGGCAGTTCGGTGCCTGGCTTGGCTTGACCCCGCGCCAGCACAGCTCCGGTGGCAGGACGCGGCTCGGACATATCAGCCTGCGCGGCAATGTCTATCTGCGCACTCTGCTGGTTCAGGGCGCCCGAAGTACGTTGCAGTCGGCGCTGCGTGCCGACCCCACGCACGCAAGCCGCCTGCAACGATGGATCAGGCAACTCCATGAACGCAAGGGCTATCACAAGACGTTGATTGCGATTGCAAACAAGCATGCCCGAATGCTATGGGCGATGCTCGCCAGGGACGAACGCTACGATGCCGATGCCTGGCAACGCCACCCCATGCATCCGCCGTTACCGCCCGCTACCACCTGACCTGATTTCCGCATAACTCAACTACTGCTCGACGCGATAGCAAGACGAGGTCGGACCGAACAGGAGAAGAACCCGAGGATTCTGTTGGCGAGTCATTACCGCATGAGGCTTACTGCCTCATGCCTGTTCGCCGGTTTTCAAATAGC
>NZ_JARESU010000101.1:0-31488 GCF_046027075.1 Paraburkholderia sp. RL18-085-BIA-A
AAATCAGGAGGCTGTCATGGCGGTGAGCATGGAAAAGGTGGGCATGAGCGAGGTTGCGCAGAACCTGGAGAAAGCAACTTACGACAAGGTGTTCTGGCGCTGTGTGCCGCTGTTCTTCCTTTGCTACATGGTGTCGTACCTCGATCGGGTCAATATCGGTTTCGCAAAGCTGCAGATGCTGGGGGACCTGCATCTCAGCGACAACGTCTACGCGCTGGGTGCGAGCATGCTGTTCTGGGGCTACGTCCTGTTCGAGATGCCGAGCAACATCGCGCTGCATCGCGTGGGTGCGCGCCGGTGGATTGCCCGAATCATGGTGACGTGGGGGCTGGTCTCCATCCTATTGATGTACATCGAGCCGCTCGGAAAGTTCTTCCATACCGGCTCGGCGACCATGTTCTATGTGCTGCGTTTTCTGCTAGGTGTGTGCGAGGCGGGCTTTTTTCCCGGCGTGGTCTTATATCTGAACAGTTGGTTTCCGTCCCACAAGCAGAACCGTGTCATGGCCGGCTTCATGGTGGCGCTGCCGCTAAGCCTTTGCATCGGCGGACCGGTCTCGGGCTGGGTGCTACAGAACATGCACGAGACGTTCGGCTATCGCGGCTGGCAGTGGATGCTGATTGTGGAAGGTGTGCCCGCCATCATTCTCGGGGTGATGGTACTGCTCACGCTGACGGAAACCATCGACGACGCCCGCTGGCTCACGTCCGAAGAAAAGTCGCTATTGAAACGCAATCTCTCGTCGGAGAACGTGACGAAGACTCACGACTTCGGCGCCGCGTTGAAGAGCCGAGGCGTATGGATTCTGTGCGGAATCCTGCTCACCATGAACACCGGCTTCTATGGCCTGTCGTTCTGGTTGCCGTCCATCATCAGCGCCGCGGGGATCAAGGATGCCTTCCATATTGGCTTGCTGGCCGCAGTGCCGTATGTGGCCGCCAGCGTCTTGATGGTTGCGAACGCCGTGCATTCACACCGCACTGGGGAACGACGTCTGCATGCCGCAATTCCGGCGCTGCTGGCCGGTATTGCGTTGCTTCTCAGCGCGACGTTCACGCACGAGCTTTCGGTGTCGATCCTGCTCATCTCGATTGCCGCCTCCGGAATCATAGGCATCATGCCGATCTTCTGGACCTTCGCCGGCCGCCTGCTGTCGGGCGCGGCGGCAGCGGCCGGACTCGCGATGATCAACTCTGTTGGCAGCTTGTCCGGCATCACGGGCGCGATGATCACCAATGTCGCGAAGAACGTGACCGGTGACGTCAACAGCGGTACCTACGTGCTGGGTGGCTGCCTGCTGGTCTGCTGCTGTCTGATTCTTTCGATTCCTCGCGCAATGGTGTCCACCAGACGACCGGATTGAGCACGGATTCCCGGCGAGTGCCGGGAATCCGGCGGAACGAATCTACATTCCAACACCTGTTACTTAGTATTCCTTTTTATACCCCACGGCTTTTCTTTACAAGAAAAATTAACCTCTTCGGAAACGACTTATGAGACATCCTTTTCAGTCAGCGTTGCTGCTGTCGGCTACGGCCACGTGTTCGCTGTGCGTCATGCAGACCGCACACGCGCAAAGCAATGTGACGCTGTACGGACTTATCGACGAAAGCCTTAACTACGTCAGCAACGAACGCGGCCACAGCGCTTTCACGCAAACCTCCGGCAACGTGCAGGGCAGCCGCTGGGGCATCAAGGGCACGGAAGACCTCGGCAGTGGATACCAGGCCATCTTCACGTTGGAAAATGGCTTCGCGCTGAACAACGGGGCACTCGGTCAGGGCGGCCTCGAGTTCGGACGTCAGGCGTTTGTCGGACTTACGACGCCCGCTGGCACGATCACGTTGGGTCGGCAATACGACTTCCTGATCTATCTGTATTCGATGACCAACCTGTACAGCGCAGGTACCTACGGTTTCCATCTGGGGGATTACGACCGCCTCGGCGGCGAGCGGCTCAATAATGTCATTGCATACCAGAGTCCCACGCTCAGTGGCCTGAAGTTCGGCGTACTGTACGCGCCGGGCGGCCAGCCCGGCCATCTTGCAGCCGGCAGTGCGCAGAGTTATGGCGTCTCATACAGCCGCGGCAACCTGAATCTCGCTGCCGCGTACACGAGCGTGAACGATACAACGATCACGCCGGCCGCCACGATCGGCGTTCCGGACCTGTTCGGCACGCCGCAAAGCGGAACGATCGCACTCGACAGGATTTCGACTGTAGCGGCCGGAGGCAGTTATCAATTTGGTTCTGCGCTGCTGCACGGCGTGTATTCGCGCACCGACATGAAGAGCGGCAATTCGACCGCCGTGCTGAGCACGTGGGAGGGCGGCGTGACCTATTGGTTGACGCCCGCGCTATCGGTACTGGGCGGCTACGCTTACTCGAAGCTGAACGAAGACCGCTGGGGGCAATACATGGTCTCGGTTAACTATTTCCTCTCGAAGCGAACCGACCTCTATGCGTTGCTCAACTATGAGCATGTGCATGGTGAAGATGTCACCGCCACGCTGTTCACGGCAACGCCTTCGAGCGGCAGCAACCAGGCCATCGTCAGCCTGGGCATCCGGCATCGGTTCTAACGCATTCCCGCCGAAATGTATTTCGCAGGGCGACAAACAGTATACTTACGGCTGTCGATAAACGTCTACTCTCTTTCATGACTCAACCGCCGTCCGAACGTATTGATGAAACTCACCGGGACTTCGTGGCCGCGCTTGCGCGCGGCCTCTCGGTAATCCAGGCCTTTAGCGAAAATCAGCCGGAAATGACGTTGAGCGAGGTCGCCCAGGCAGCGCAGATGAACGTCGCCACTGCCCGGCGCGCGCTGCTCACACTGCACTCGCTGGGGTACGTGGGAATGCAGGGCAAGCGTTTCCTGCTGTCGCCGAAAGTGTTGTCGCTCGGGGTGGCGTATCTGCGCTCGATGAATTTCAAGGACCTGGTCAACCCGTACCTGCAAGAAGTTGCCGACGAGTATCGCGATTCCGTGTCCTTCGCGGTCCTCGATGGCGACGACGTAGTCTATCTTGGGCATGTACCGAGCAAGCGCAGCATCACGCGACGCGCGTCTGTGGGATATCGGCTGCCCGCCTTCTGCACGTCGCTCGGGCGGGTCCTGCTGGCCAATCAGTCGATCGAAGAACAGCAGCGTCTCCTGGCGCGCGCGCCTTTTCCGCAATACACGGCTAAAACCGTGGTCCAGCGCGACGACCTCGCCCGCGAATTCGCCAAGGCCCTGACAGACGGCTTTGCCACCCAGCAGGATGAGATCGAAATGGGCGTCGTATCGATCGCGTTGCCGGTCTGCGATCCCCAAGGCAACGTGATCGCTGCGATCAACTGCTCCTCCGAGACAGACCGCACCACGATCGAGGATTTGATTGCCACGCGCCTGCCGGCCTTGAGGGAGGCGCGAGCACATATCGAATGGGCAATTCGCCGGGCGCCTGCTCTTGTCCATTCGATCCGCTCGTCCTAGCGCACGACGTAGCTCCATTGCCAACCAGGTTGTTAAGCTAGTCAGCTCAGCTGGCGCTGACTGCTATGAGTATTGAATCTTTATCGTGGGGCGTTCATTCCATTGGATCCGAGCCTACCTCTGGCTTGCCGCCTTTTGTACAGAGGTGGTCGAGAAGGTGCATCGCCGCTATCGGCAAAGGCGCCGTTGGTTTGAATAACAGCTTGAGCTGCCGCACGGCCCACGGTTCGTCGAGCTCCACTTTCACGTAGTCGGAATGATCCCGTTCGGCAAGTGCGATCTCGGGGATGATGGCAATTCCCAGTCCGGCAATGACCATATTGCGAATCGCCTCGAAGTTAGTGACCTGGATGGCCAGACGCATCGGACACCCCAGCGCTTTGGCCGCTTGGGTAGCCAGGGCCAGAATGGAGGCGCCGTCTTGCATGCCGACATGCCCGTAGTCGAGGGTCTCTGCGAATTTCACGATTTTACGTCGGCCTAAGGGGTGGTCCGCAGGCGTGATCAACACTAGTCGATCAGTGCGGAACGGTCGTTCCGACAGGCTTTCATCGATGCAGGATGCCGCGCATATGCCTATATCCGCATCCCCGCCGAGTACATCCCGCGATACCTGGTCACTGAGACGCTCGACAAGCCCGATCTGAACACCGGGGAAACGATTGACAAACGACTTGAGTTCCTTCGGCAAATAATGCGCCATCGCCGTCAGGTTGACGGACAGCCGCACCAGCCCTCGCACCCCATCTCTATGCTGTCCCATCTCACATTCGATTTGCTGCAAATGGTCCATCACGATCTTCGCCCGCCGGTATAGTGCGGTGCCCGCGAGCGTCGGCTCAACGCCGCGGCTACGTCGATGCAGCAACGGCGTTCCGGCGGCCCGCTCCAGGTCCGAGATGCGGCGGCTGACAGCGGACACTACAACATTCCCCCGCTCGGCAGCGGCGGAAATACTGCCTCCTTCAATCACAAAAATAAAGAGCCGCAAAGTCTCAATATCGAAACGCATGGTCTGACCAATCCTTCACATAAAACTCGGGCCGAAGAGCTTTGCCGGCCCGTGACAGCAGTTGTCGCGAACGGTCAATTCAGTCCGATCCCAGGCTTGCTATCCTCATCGGCAAGCATCTCCTACGCTTTCGATGACGGATAACCATGGCTTACCCCCAAACCCTGCTTGAAAAGATTTGGCAGCGACACGTCGTTTCACAACTGGATAACGACTATTTTTTGCTATATGTCGACCGGCACTTGTTGAATGAAGTGACGAGTCCTCAGGCATTCGACGGCTTACGCGCCGCCTCGCGCCGCCCTTGGCGCGCTTCATCGGTATTGGCGACCGCAGACCACAATATTCCCACAACAAATCGCCTTGCGGGCATGCACAACGAATCGGCCAGACGACAATTCGCTGCGCTAGAGCAGAATTGCAGCGAATACGCTTTGCGCTTTTTTGAGCTTTCAGACCGCAGGCAAGGAATCCTGCACGTTGTCGCGCCCGAGTTGGGTGAGACTCTACCAGGTATGACGATAGCGTGTGGCGATTCGCACACCACGACGCACGGTGCATTCGGCGCGCTGGCGCTTGGCATCGGCACATCGGACGTGGAGCAGATTCTCGCAACGCAATGTCTGCTTCTCCGCCGGCCCAAGACGCTGAACGCGCGAATTCGAGGCGAACTACCGCACGGCACCTACGCGAAAGACGTCGCACTCGCGTTCATCGGCCGGTATAAAACCGACTTTGCCACTGGGTTTGCATTGGAATTTTCAGGCGAGACGGTATCCGGATTCAGCATGGAAAGCCGCATGACATTGTGCAACATGGCAGTGGAAGCGGGCGCTCGCTGTGCCTTGATTGGTGTCGACAAGACGGTGATCGACTATCTCGACGGACGCCCGTCCAGCCCGGTTGGGACAGAGTGGGAAGACGCCAGGCAGCTGTGGTCGACGTTGCACAGCGATCCCTCGGCGGAATTTGACAAGACAGTGGTATTCGACGTGAGCGACCTGCGGCCCCAGGTGACGTGGGGAACGACGCCCGCCATGGTTACGAGTATCGATGGCCGTGTGCCGGACCCCGCTGCCGGGTCAACTCACGAGCAGCGCGCTGCGGCAACGCGCGCGCTCGATTACATGGGGCTGGACGCAGGAACGCGGATTCGGGAAATCAGGCTTGATAAGATTTTTATCGGCTCGTGCACCAATGCGCGCATCGAGGATCTGCGCATTGTCGCCGATGTCGTGAAGGGTAGGAAGGTCGCATCCACGATCCGGCAGGCGTTGGTCGTACCCGGTTCCGGGAACGTCAAGTACCAGGCAGAAGAAGAAGGACTGGACCAGATTTTCGTCGAGGCAGGTTTCGAGTGGCGCGATCCAGGATGCTCGATGTGCCTTGGGATGAACAACGACAGTCTTGGTGAGGGTGAACGCTGCGCTTCAACCTCGAATCGAAATTTCGAAGGAAGACAAGGGCGTGGTGGGCGCAGCCATCTGGTGAGCCCTGCTATGGCGGCTGGAGCAGCAATCGCCGGACATTTCATCGACCCAGCGGAGCTTTGAATGAAACCATTCCTTATTCTGAAGACATACCCGGTGCCTATCGACCGTACCGACGTAGATACCGATGCGATCCTGCCGAAGCAGTACATGGCGTTGACGAGCCGCGTGGGATTCGGCGATTACCTGTTCGACAACTGGCGATATGCCGAAGCGGGCGAGCCTGGTGACGACATAACGAAACGGACGATACGGCCAGACTTCCCACTTAATCAGCCTCGTTATCATGGCGCGCAAATCATGTTGTCCCGCGCCAACTTCGGATGCGGATCGAGCCGCGAGCATGCCGTTTGGGCGCTGGCCGACTGGGGGATCAAAGCCATCATCGCATCCAGTTACGGTGATATTTTCTATGGCAACTGCTTCAAAAACGGCATACTTCCGATAAGGCTGCCGGTCGAAGTTGTCGAAGAGTTGTTCAACGACCTGGCCCGGACGGACGAACCGATTCCCATGACGATCGACCTCCCGGAGCAGCGGGTGGTTTGCCAGGGCGGGAAGAGTTATCCGTTTGACCTGGATGCCTCCCACAAGAATTCTCTGCTGTCGGGCCTTGACGAAATCGGGCAGATATTGGCTAGCTACAGCGAGCGAATAAAAGCGTTCGAAAAAACCCACTTCGCCGCTGAGCCTTGGTTGGCATAACGCGGGATCACAAAAGCGGAATTACAGCAAGGTCTTGTCGCAAAAAGACGAGGATGGCAGGCCAATTTGATTGGCGGTTTCAAGAGTGAAGCGCAAAAGGGGGCTAATGAATGGAAGCTGAAGTTATCGAAGCGGTTGCGAGCATACGTTCGAAGACCTCGAATGGCGAATGAAAGGCTCTGTCGCGATCAGGCGGAAGAGCGAATCATCGTTAGGATAACGGGGATTACTTATGCTGCCAGCGAGTAGAATTGCTCAGCGCGACTGCGCTCGGTGCAAATGTCTTTCATTTGACCCTTGGCGATCATATGCGCAAGCTCGATGCCGCTTAACCGGACGCGAGCGCGGCGAAAATTCTTGAAGCCCAGCATCGGACGCGTTCGCCTCTTGATAGCCCGATGGTCCTGCTCAACGATGTTATTCAAATACTTGTTCTGTCGAATCTTGATCGGGGTGTCCCGTTCGGCGTTCAGCGCGTCAAGCGCGGCAAGGTTCGCGCCGCTCTTATCGATTTCAGGCCTCGCTTTCCAGCGAACCCTATCTGATCGCCGCGGCGCTCGTCGCGGTGTATCTGATTCTCGGCATCCTGTACGAGAGCGCGATTCACCCGTTCACCATCATTTCGACGCTGCCCTCGGCGGGGGTGGGGGCCGCGTTGCAAACGGCTATCGCACAGCCCCATACAGCGGCGGAAGATGCACCGCGCCAGGCGGGTGCGACGGAGAGAAGCTGGGCTAGTTCAGGAAAAGATCGCTTCGATATCCGGCGACGCGTCCTTCACCTCGTCGAAGTTCAGTGTCGCTTCGATATGCTGCAGGTGTTCCAGCATGCTCGCCGCAGCCTTTGCTTCGTCATGCGCTTCAATTGCATCGATCAGATCGCTGTGCTCGTGATGCGGGCACGCCGGGGCGTTGGGCTTGTCGTAAAGCGTAATAACGAGACACGTCAATGGCGCGAGTTCTCGCATCAGACGCAAGAGGATTTCGTTGCCGATCATCTCCGCAATCAGCACATGAAACTCGCCTGACAGCCGGATGATAGCGGGCCGGTCATTCTGCCTGCGCGCGTCGCTTTCCTGTCGCACGTGTTTCCGTAACGCACGCACTTGGGCCGATGTCGCGGTGCGGCTCAACAGCCTGGCCATTTCCGGCTCGATCATGCTCCGCGTGACAAATACGTCTCGCGCCTGCTGGACGCTCGGGCTGGCGATAAAGGCTCCGCGATTCGGCACCAGTTCGACCAACCCCTCATGCGCAAGCTTGTTGAGGACTTCGCGAATCTTGGTCCGGCTCACGCCCGAGACTTCCGCGAGCCGCTCCTCAATCAATTTTGTACCAGGTGCAAGGCGATGCTCAAGCACCGCCTTCTGGATGCGGCCATAGATTTCCTCGTTCGTAAACGGCGCCTTGGGCGCGGCAGCTTTACTGGCAGGCATGGAGGAGGCTCGGCTCAAAAGGCTTCTGGCAACTGGGAATGGATTGATGATAGAGCAATCACGAGCGTTTTTGTACACAAAAATTCGATGAAGCTCTCGCATCGAAACCCGTTCTAGCGAAGCAAACTACAATTTTTTGCATACAAATGCTTATCCGCGCTTATCGAGCCTAACAGCCTGAAGACCTCTTTATCGGGCAACTTTTTGACCCACGTAGCAACCCTTATTTGGTGCCGATGATTCGATCTTGGTGCGGCTGCGCACCATCTTCATGCGAGCGCGCTTACCGCATTTTCCACCATGATCCATCGACGTCCGCTCCAAAGAGGATGTTCAGGAAGCGGCCGTTTCCACCATCGAAAGCGCATTCTACATTGCATACAATCTCGTTTTTATTGCGTACAAATATATCAATTTATGTTGGCATAAAGTTTGCGTTAAGTGAATCCGGCAAGCATCTCTTTCCGGCGCGGGCCGCCGGAAGCTACCCTTGAAATGGAAATCATGACGCAACGCACTCTGATTGGCATGTTGACCCCGTCTTCCAACACGGTTCTCGAACCGGTCACTTCGGCGATGCTCGGGGGCCTACCCGACGTCAGCGCGCATTTCGGCCGCTTCCGGGTGACCCAGATCGCGTTGTCCGAGCAAGCGCTGGCCCAGTTCGACGACGAGGAAATTCTCGGCGCGGCAGGGTTGCTCGCCGACGCGAAGCTGGACGTAATCGGCTGGAACGGGACATCGTCGGGCTGGCTCGGGTTTGAGGCAGACGAGCGTCTGTGCCGCAGCATCACAGAACGCACCGGCATTGCCGCCTGCACCTCGGTGCTCGCGCTCAACGAGATTTTCGCCATGACGGGCGTGCATCGCTTCGGTCTGGTCACGCCCTATCGCGACGACGTGCAGGCAAAGGTCATCTCAACGTACGGCAGCGCGGGCTTCGAATGTGTCGGTGAACGTCATCTGAACAAGCAGGACAATTTTTCGTTTTCGCAAGTCAGTGCGGACACGTTGCGTGAGATGGCGCGTGAAGTCGCGAAGAGCAAACCCGACGCGATTACGATTTTCTGCACCAATTTGCGCGGCGCGCCGCTTGCTGAAGAGCTCGAAGCCGAACTCGGCATTCCGGTGTACGACACCATCTCGACGGTGGTCTGGAAAGCGCTGCGGATGAGCCGCATTGATACGCGGCGCGTCACCGGCTGGGGCAGCCTGTTCCGGGAGGTTGCATGAGCGACGCGGCCGCCTTCGACCTCGTAATCCGCAACGCGGATATCGCCACGGCGGCCGATCGCTTCACCGCCGACATCGGCGTACGCGATGGGCGCATCGTCGCGCTGGGCAGCGAACTGGCGCGGGGCGCCAGCGAGATCGATGCAGGCGGCCGCCTCGTCACTCCAGGCGGCGTGGATAGTCACTGCCACCTGGATCAGGACACCGGCGACGACAGCGTGATGGCCGACGACTTCCTGAGCGGTACGGTTTCCGCTGCCTGCGGCGGCACCACCACGGTAATTCCGTTTGCGTGCCAGCAGAAGGGAAAAACGCTCCGTGCGGCGATCGATACGTACCACCGACGCGCCGACGCCCGCGCGGTGATCGACTACGCCTTCCATCTGATCGTCACCGATCCCACGCCGCATGTCCTCGAACAGGAGCTGCCGCAATTGATCGAAGAGGGTTATACGTCGTTCAAGATCTACATGACGTATGACGCGCTCAAGCTGAACGACCGTCAGATAATCGAACTGCTCGCCTTGGCCCGCGTCCACGGCGCCATGGTGATGATTCATGCCGAAAACGCCGATTGCATTGCGTGGCTCACCGAAGCGCTGCTGGAGCAAGGCATCACCGCACCGATCGGGCATGCGCTGTCCCGCCCGATGCTGGTCGAGCGCGAAGCGACGCATCGCGCCATCAGTCTCGCGCAGTTGGTCGACACGCCCGTGCTGATCGTGCACGTCTCCGGCCGGGAAGCGATCGAGCAGATTCGTTGGGCGCAAGGACATGGACTCGCTGTTTACGCCGAGACATGTCCGCACTATCTGCTGCTGACCGAAGACATGCTCGAAGATGGCCCTCGCGGCTATCAATGTATCTGCAGTCCGCCGCCGCGCGACGAAGGCAATCGCCAGGCCGTCTGGGACGGTCTTGTGAACGGTACGTTTCAGGTGCTCTCCTCCGACCATGCGCCGTTCCGCTTCGACGGTCCGCACGGCAAGCAGGTCGCCGGCGAAAACCCGCGCTTCGATCAGGTGCCCAACGGCATGCCGGGTCTCGAGACGCGCATGGCCTTGCTGATGTCCGAAGGCGTGATGAACGGACGCATCGACATTCACGCCTTCGTCGCATTGACCGCAACCAATGCCGCGAAGCTCTATGGCCTTTATCCCCGCAAGGGTTCGATCGCAATCGGCGGCGACGCCGATCTGGTGATCTGGGATACAGATCGTGCTTTCACGCTCACCAACGATGCGTTGCACCACAACGTCGACTACACGCCGTACGAGGGTTGGCAGATGAAAGCGTGGCCAGCGCTGACGCTGTCGCGCGGTGACGTAGTGTGGGACGGCGTGCAGCCCAGCGGCACGCACGGCCGCGGCGAGTTCCTGCCGGCCTTGCGCCCGCAACTGGCGCAACCGCATCGGCCGCTGAACCCTCGCATTGACGCTCACCGGGTGCTACCGCGCTTTGCCTTTCCCGCCGTCTATCGCGAGTAGGAGTGCCTTTGCGGGCTCGCGCGGAACGCGCGGTGCTTTTCGGCACCTTCGGCGCCGCTTTACACGCTGTCTTTATAACGAACGAATTGTGATTTTCCCTGGAGAGTCTGATGTCCGAACGATTTTCGCGTCGCCAATTCCTCCAACGTGCTGGCGCGGGTGCAGCCCTGGTGTCGATCGGCCTGCCCCGCTTTGCGATGGCCGCCGGGCTCACGCTTGACGACATCAGGAAGGCCGGCGTGCTGCGCATCGGCTGCGAAGCGACCTATCCGCCGCTGACTTATCGCGACACGAGCGGCGCGATGATCGGCTACGACGTGGATCTGGCCAACGCGTTTTGCCGCAATCTCGGCGTCAAGGCGCAGTTCATCGACACGGTCTGGTCGGGCGTGATTCCATCGCTCTACACAAAGAAGTTCGATCTGGTGATGAGCAGCCTGAGCTACACGGCCGAGCGCGAAAAGCACGTGGACTTCTCCGTGCCTTACGTCGAGGCCTCGCAGGCATTACTGATTCGTGCGGCGGATCAGAAGAACGTCACCAGCCTCACCGGCATGAACGGCAAGGTGCTCGGACTCAAGCTCGGCTCGCCGGGTCAAATACTCGAACCGAAACTCGATGCCCAATTGAAAGCAGCGAGCGGCGCGGGTTTCAAGGAAGTGAAAACCTTCGACGACCATCCGGCCGCCTATATCGCACTGGCAGAAGGCAAAGTGGACGGCGTGCTGAACACATTGCCGACGCTTGCGCTCGTCCTGAAGAATGCGCCGGGCAAATACGCGATCGTCAAGGGCATCGGCGCGGATAACTGGGCGGGCATCGCAGCACGTCCGGCTGACACCGCGCTGATCGGCTTCATTGACCAGCAGCTGCGCAAGTTCAAAAAAGACGGCATGTTGCATACGCTGCAGCAGAAGTGGTTCGGTTTCGACATGAACTTGCCGGACGCGATTCCGGTGCTGTCCTGAGAGCGCGGCGTTCATGGACTGGAGCATTATCGTCATGGCGTTGCCGATCCTCGCGGTCGGCCTGCTCGCCACGCTGAAGGTTTGCCTCGCGGCCATCGCGATCGGAATCGTACTCGGCTTCGCGCTGGGTTTCGGTGCGCTCAGCCGCTCCAGGGCGATTCGCATCGCCGTACTGGCGTATGTAGATTTCGTGCGCGGCACACCACTGCTTGTGCAGATCTTTCTCGTCTATTTTGCGCTGCCCGTCATCGGCATCAACTTCAACGAGTACTGGGCAGGCGTCATCGCGCTCAGTTTGAACGCGGGCGGCTTCATCTGCGAGATCGTGCGCGCCAGCATGCAGTCGGTCGATCGCGGCCAGACTGAAGCCGCGCAATCCATCGGCATGCGTCACCGCCAGATCGTTCTGCACGTGCTCTTTCCACAAGCGTGGCGGCGCATCCTGCCGCCGCTCACCAACGAACTGATCTCGCTGATCAAGGGCTCGGCGCTGCTGTCTGCGATCTCCGTGTATGAGCTCACGCACGCCGGTCAGGAAATCATCGCAACGTATTTTTCGCCATTCGAGATTTTCCTGCTGATCGCCCTCTACTACTACGCGTTGATCTCGGCGCTGGCGTGGCTGTCGCGCTACCTCGAGCGGCGGCTGCCGCAATACTGACTTCATGAGCTCGGGTTCCCGCATGTCTTCCACCGTTACCGTCTCCGACCTGCCCGCAGCGTCCGCCATGGACGCCGCCGCGCGCGCGCATGAAGGCGCAGCTGCAACGCTGCTGTCCATAGAAGGGCTGCACAAGCGCTTCGGCGACAAGGTCATCCTGCCCTCCGTCTCGCTGGAGGTCGAGCACGGCGAGACCGTGGTTCTGATCGGGCCGTCGGGTTCCGGCAAGACCACGCTCCTGCGCTGTCTCAACTTCCTGGAGAGACCGGACGGCGGCACGATTCGCCTTGGCGGCCAGCGTATCGGACTGTCGGAGCATGGCCGCGCGCTGCCCGAAGCCGAACTGGCGCGGCAACGCAGCCGCTTCGGCTTCGTGTTTCAGCGTTTCAACCTGTTTGCGCATCTGAGTGCGCTGGATAACGTCGCCGCCGGCCCGCAGCGTGTGCTGGGACTCTCGCGCGATGCGGCTCGCGCTCGCGCACAAGTTGCCTTGGAAAAAGTCCACCTCGCGCAGCACGTCAACAAACGGCCCGCGCAACTCTCGGGTGGCCAGCAGCAACGCGTGGCGATTGCCCGCGCGCTTGCGATGGAGCCGCAGATGATCCTGTTCGACGAGCCGACTTCGGCGCTCGACCCGGAACTCGTCAATGAGGTGCTCGACGTAATGCGCGATCTTGCCACAGCCCGAATGACGATGATGGTCGTGACACATGAAATGAGCTTCGCGCGCAACGTCGCGCATCGGGTTGTCTTCATGGATGCCGGCGCGATCGTCGAACAAGGTACGCCCGGCGACGTCTTCGGCCGTCCGCGCGAAGAGCGCACCCGGCGCTTCCTGAAGCACCTGCACACCTGAACTGAACCGGACCACCCGACTGATGACTGTCCCACCTATCGAGCTTGACCTTGACCTTTTGCTGCACGGCGCCACCGTCGTGACGATGGACCAGGCTCAACCGCTGCTGAACGACGCGGCCATCGGCATACGCGGTAACCGCCTCGCCTTTGTCGGCCGCGCGCAGGATCTGCCGGCGCAGACACGCGCGCGGACCACGCGCCGGCTTGACGGACGCGTGATCGTGCCGGGCTACGTGAACGTGCATACCCACGCCATTCTGACGATGGTGCGCGGCGTGGCCGAAGACCTGGGCTTCGCGCCCGCCTACACGCCCGGTATTCCGCACGGCCATGACGTGCGCCCGGACGAAGCCGTCGCGCTGGCGCGTCTCGGCGCACTAGAAGCGATGCTGTTCGGCTCGACGCTGATCAACGACAGCTACGTCCACGCAGACCTGACCATGGAAGCCATGGCCGAACTCGGCCTGCGTGTGTATTCATGCGGCCGCTTGCACGACGTCGATTTTTCCGGGGTCGCGGACGGGCGTTGGGAATACCATGCCGCGACCGGCGAGCGCACGCTCAACGACGCGCTGGCACTCGCCGGCCGCTGGCATCGCAAGCGCAACGGGCGCACCGGCGTCCAACTCGCCGTTCACGCGCCCGACACCTGCTCTGACGACTTTCTGCGTCTGATTGCCGATGCAGCACGCACGCATGATCTTGGCGTGACGACTCATCTCGCGCAAAGCCGTACCGAAGTCAGCGTGGTGAAACAGCGTTCTGGTAAAAGCCCCGCGCAGCTGCTCGACGAGGTCGGACTGCTCAACGAAAGGCTCGTGGCGGCGCACTGTCTGTATCTGGACGATGACGACATTGCACGCGCCGGACGGGCTGGCATCACGGTGGCGCACATCCCCAAGGGCAACGCGACGGGCGGCACGATGGCGCCCACGCCGCGTCTGCGCGACGCCGGCGCGCGCATTGCATTGGGCACCGATAACATGCACGCCGATATGACCGAGGTTATGCGCTGGGCGCTGGCCATTGCGCGCATCCAGCTGGGCGAAGTCTCGGCGGACTGGCAGCCCGCCGATGCGCTCGCCATGGCGACGTGCAACGGCGCGCAGGCCATGGGCCTCGGCGACGAACTCGGTTGCCTCAAGACGGGCTGGCTAGCAGACCTTGCCGTGTTCAATTTCCAGCGCGCGCATCTGACACCGCACCCCAATCCGTTGGGCACGCTGATACACACGGGACTTGGGCGCGATGTCGAGATGGTCATCGTGGACGGGGAGATTGTGGTCGACTGCGGCGCCCCCACCCGTTGCGACGCCGATGCCGTGATCGCCGCTGGAAAGCACGCCGCCACGCAACTATGGAAAAGGGCAAGCGCATGAGCACCCCGCACAGTGTCGTTTCGCAGTCGAAGCACGGCGCAGCGGGCGCCGACCTGGCAGCTTCGCAAGCACGCACCTCGCAAACCGGTGCCGCCGTGCAGATGCGCGGCATCCGGCATCGTTTCGCCGCAGTGCCGGTGATCGAAGACGTCACGCTTGAAATTGCCGCAGGCGAACTGGTTGCGTTGCTCGGCCCATCGGGCTGTGGCAAGAGTACTCTGTTGCGCATCCTTGCCGGTCTGCAGGTACAGTCCGAGGGCGAAGTGCATATCGGCGGGCAACGCGTTGACGGCCTCGCGCCACGCCAGCGCGGCGTGGGCATTGTCTTTCAGAACTACGCGCTGTTTCCGCACATGACGGTCGCCGCCAACGTCGCCTACGGTCTCGAAGCCAACGGCGTCGCGCGTCGGGATGCCACTCAGAAGGCCATGCAGATGCTCGAGATGGTGCGCATGGAAGCATTTGCGAAACGCCATCCGCGCGAGTTGTCGGGCGGTCAGCAGCAACGTGTGGCATTGGCCCGTACGCTTGCCGTCGAGCCGCGCATCCTGCTGCTCGACGAGCCTTTTGCGGCGCTGGACAAAAACCTGCGGCTCGATATGCAGATCGAAATCCGCCGTCTGCAGCGCGAACTGAACATCACGACCGTGATGGTGACGCACGATCAGGAAGAGGCCATGAGCATGGCCGACCGGGTCGCGGTGCTCAATCGCGGGCGGCTCGAACAATACGACCCGGCGGTCGCGATCTACGATCAGCCCGCAACCCCCTTCGTCGCCACCTTCGTCGGCACCGCGAATCTGCTTCCGGTCACCTTGCGCGAGCACGGCAACCAGTGCCTGGCAGGCTTCGACGATGGCGCCGCGCTGACCGTTGCTCAGCCCGGCCCGTGGCGCGACGCCGGCGCTGCGCTGCTGGCGGTTCGCCCCGAGCAATGGGCGTGGCAGTTGCCGCAGCCCGGCGCCAGCGCGCGTCAGCTGCTGGCTACAGTGCAACTGGCGATGCCGATCGGTCCCACGCTGGTGGTCGATCTGCAGACCGATGCCGGACATACCGTGAAGATTTCCGTGCCACGCGCAGAGGGTGCCGACTTGCGCCCGGGCATGCGCGTCGCGCTCGATTTCAAACCGGGTGCGCAAGTGCGCACGTTCAAGGCGGAGCAACCCAGTACCGCAGGTGTTTAGCGCATGGTCACGAACGTCCTGGTCCAGCGTGCCGCCCGCCTCGTTATCGCCGGTTCATCCTGTTCAACTATCCATCCAGAGGTCCTATGTCGCTGATCGATCACCAACGTCGCAAGCTCCTGCAACTGATGGGAGCAGCGGGGGCTGTCGGCCTGTCGCTCGGCAGCCCGCTTGCCATGGCTGCGTCCGCATCCCTCGCCGCCACCACGTTTCCCGGTGCGTGGGAAGAGTCTCAACGCAAGATCCTGTTGCCCGCGTTTCGCAAGGCTGCGGGCGTGAGCGCGGTGCTCACCGCATCGCAAGCGGTCGACACGCTGACCAAGCTGGTGGCCGCGCGCAACAACCCGCCGTTCGACGTGGTCATGATGGACGAAGGGCCTTACCTCCAGGGCATCGCGCAAGGCGTGTTCGAACCTATTCCGGCAGCCCGGGTGCCGAACCTGGCGAATCTGCCCGCGCACTTCGTCGACCCGAAGGGTCTGGGCGTCTATGTGTCCGCGCAGGTCTATGGCATAGCGTACAACACGGAGCGCGTGAAGACCGCGCCGAAATCCTGGAATGATCTGCTCAAGCCGGAATTCAAGGGCCGCGTCGGCCTCGTGAGTCTCGACTCCACCTTGGGCACGGTATGGATGGTGGCGCTCGCCAAGATGCTGGGCGGCGACGAAGATCACATGGACCCGGCGTTCGATTACATCAGGCGGCTGATGCCGAACGTTGGCGCGGTTGCCGCCAATCCGGGCGCACTCGGCACGCTGTTCCAGCAAGGTCAGGTGGATATTGCCTGTCACTACATCAACAACGTGGAATCGCTGAAGGCCAAGGGCGTGCCGGTGGCGCTCGCGCGCCCCGAAAGCAACTGGGGCATGGTGCGCAGCACGATGAATATCGTGAAGAACACCCAGGCGGCGGATCTTGCTGCCGCGTATATCAACACCGCGTTGAGCGTCGAAGTGCAGCAGCAGATGACGAGCGCGCCCTACTACGTCGCGCCGACCAACACGAAGGTGCCGTTTGGTGCGGCGCTCGCCGCTGTCGCTCATAACGCCAGTGACATGACGTCCTTCGTGCAGGTCGACTGGGCACGAATCAATCCGCGCCGCGCTGAATATATCGACCGTTTCAACCGTCTGGTCAAGGTCTGACGCATCATGAACGCGAATCACCGGATGCCGCGCGACTGGCTGCTCGTGCTGCCACTGGGCCTGTTCTTCATCGCGTTTGTGGGCGTGCCGCTCCTGCTCGTCGCGCTGATCAGCCTGCACAACGACACAGCCATGACGCATTTCGGCATTCGCCAATACATGGTCTTCTTTGGCGACAGCTACAACCGGGGCATCCTCTGGCAAACGCTCTGGCTCGGTGTCGCGACCACGCTGGTGACGATCGTGCTCGGCTATCCGGTGGCGCACCTGTACGTGGTGAGCCCGCCGCGCTGGCGGCGTGTTCTGGTTGTGCTGATCCTGCTGCCGCTTTTGACGAGTTCCGTGGTGCGCACGTTTGCGTGGGTCGTCATTCTCGGCAATGAAGGACTGGTCAATGCGCTGCTGATGGCGCTCGGGCACACGGGCCAACCGGTCAAGCTCCTGTACACGCCGCTCGCGGTGATCCTCTCGCTTGCGCAAATCGAATTGCCGTTGATGGTGTTGCCGCTCGTCACTACGCTCACTTCGCTCGACACGCGCTTGCCCGAGGCGTCGCATGCGCTGGGCGCCAGCAGCTGGCGCACCTGGTGGAAGATCACGGTACCGCTCGCCATGCCGGGTTTGCTCAGCGGAACCTTGCTGGTGTTTACCGGCGCGGTCAGCGCGTTCGTGGTTCAAACCCTGGTGGGCGGCGGCCAGCTGATGTACATGCCGTTCTACATCTACGAACAGGCCATCCAGACGCAGAACTATCCGTTTGCGGCAACGCTTGCCGTGATCCTGCTGGTGAGCGTGCTTCTCGTGGTGACCCTGCTCAACTATTTCGGCCGCAAGACCCGAGGCTTTGTCCATGGCTAAATCCACGCTTGCCGCCTTGGGCGTCATGCCGGCGCGCCGCACCCAGCCGGGTCGCCTGTCTTTCACTGCAGTGATGGGCTTGATGGGCGGCATAGGGCTGTTGATGCTGATCGGGCCCACGCTGATCGTCCTGGTGACGTCGCTCACGTCGGGCTACTCGTTGAAGTTTCCGCCGCCGGGACTGTCATTGCGCTGGTATCAGGCGCTGATCTTCGATTCGCCGGAGATCATTGACGATCTGCTGTTGAGCCTGAAGCTGGCTGCCGCTGCAACCGCTTGCGCGACCGTGCTGGCGGTCGCCGCCGCGGTGACGCTCGCGCGCCGTCGCACGTTCGGTGCGCGACTGCTCGATTCGTTTTTCATGGCGCCGCTGACCATTCCGTCGCTGGCGCTCGGTCTGGGCATCCTGATCCTGTTCAACCTCGAAAGCGCGGGGCTCTCGTTCTACAGTCTGCTCGCCGGACATATCGCGCTGTGCGCACCGTATGTGCTGTACACGACGTCGGCCAGTTATGCGCAACTGGATCCCGCGCTGCTCGACAGTTCGACGTGCCTCGGCGCGAGTAGCTGGTTTACGTTTCGCCGTGTCGTACTACCGGCGCTGGTGCCGGGCATTGCGTCAGGGGCGTTCATTGCGTTCATGAATTCGTTCGATAACGTCGCGCTGTCGCTGTTCCTGTCGGACGCGAGATCTGAAGTGTTGCCCATCCACCTGTGGCATATCATCGAGGACAGCCTCGACGTGCGGGCGGCCGCGGCCTCGGGCGTACTGATTATCGCGACCTTGATTTCCATGCTGCTGATGGAGCGGCTCGCCGGCTTGTCGCGGCAGTTTCGCTAGCCGCCGCAGTCAACCCCTTCCTTCGATCAGGCAGAACCGTGCGCAAGATACTTTCCAACGTCAGGGCATTACACGGCACCGAACAGCGTTATGAGCCGCGACGCGTCGACGTCGTGATCGAAGGCGAGCGCATCGCCGCTATCGTGCCGGGCGGCAGCGCGACCGACGGAGAATGCATACCGCTCGACGACTGCGTGCTGGTGCCGGGGCTCATCAACGGCCATCAACATTCGCACGAGCATTTTCATAAGGGACGGCTCGAAAACCTGCCGCTCGAGTTGTGGATGCACTACGTGCGCGCGCCGCGCCCCGTGAAGCTGACGCCGCGTCAGGTCTATCTGCGAACGTTGATTGGCGCGCTCGAATCGCTGCGCAGCGGGACAACCACGCTCGTCGACGACGTGAGCCTCGGTCAGGCCATTGACCCCGCCGCCGTCGACGCGATCTTCCAGGCCTACAAGGACGCGGGGATTCGCGCGCTCGTGGGGTTCTCGATGATGGATCGCGCGATCGTCGATAACTTCCCGGAGGTGGACAGCATTTTCCCGCCTGCGCTGCTTGCGCAACTACGTGCGCAGCCGCGGCCCTCTCCCGATGCGTTCTTCGCGCTGCTGGAAAGCGAGTTGGCGCATCACCATCCCCAGCATGATCGGGTGGGCATGCTGATCGCCCCTTCCGCGCCGCAGCGCTGCACGCCGGAATTTCTCGCGCGTTGCCGCGAATTTGCCGACACACATGATCTGCCGGTCATCATCCACGTTCAGGAAACCCGCTTGCAGGTGGTAACGGCGCAAGCCTTCTACGGCAAGTCCATGGTGATGCGCCTTGCCGAACTTGGATTTCTGCGGCCGGGCACGTCGCTGATCCACGCGGTCTGGTTGTCGGATGCGGAGATCGCGTGTCTGGCTCAATCTGGTGCGAGCGTGCAGCACAATCCATGGAGCAATCTGATGCTTGGCTCGGGCGTTCAACCGGTGCGCGCGCTCCTCGATGCGGGCGTCAACGTGAGTCTCGGCTCCGACGGCTGCGCGTCGACGGTCACCGTCAATATGCTCAACGTGCTTGGCAGCGCCGCAGCGGTATCGAAGATACGCGGCGACGATTATTCGCGCTGGTTGTCTGCAGCGGAAGCGCTGCATGCGGGGACCATTGGCGGCGCGACGGCGCTCGGACTCGGCAGCCAGCTCGGTGCAATCGAGCCGGGTTATCGCGCCGACCTGGTCGCGTACCGGACTGACGCGATCAGCTTCACGCCGTTAGCCGATCCGGTTCGGCAACTGGTGTATGCCGAGCGCGGTGCCGCTATCGACAGCGTGTTTGTTGCGGGAGAGGCAGTCATGCGGAACGGACGACTCACGCGCGTCGATGAAGGCGCGCTGCTGCGGGAGATCAATGCCGCCTACGAGGCACTGGGCGCGGAGTTCGACCTCGCGGATGAATCCGTCGCGCCGCTGCGCGCGGAGATGGAGAAGGTCTACGCGCGCGCCCAGGCACTGCAGACCAGCTGGCAACCTCATCCGGCGAAACTGGCCGGATGACGACGCCGGACTCCCGCGCGAGGCAATCCAGATGCCCGCCGGTGCTGAGCCTGCGACGCGCAGCTGCGGGGCCGCATACGTTGACGTACACATTGCGGATTTCGTCCGCCTACAATCATTCAATGTCATTCTGAGGGCCCGAGGGCACACGTGATGTTTGATAAGCCAACACTGGACACGAACAAAGGCCCCGCCTATCTCGCGTTGGCCGACGAACTGATTCGCTACGATACGACGAGCAGCCGTTCGAATCTCGGCCTGATCGAAGCGATCCGAGACCGCTTTCGAGCCCATCACATAGAAACGCTGCTGGTCTATGACAGGGCCAAACAAAAAGCAAATCTGTTCGCGACATTGCCGGCCTTTACCGGGGAAACGAACGGCGGCGTCGTGCTGTCCGGGCACACCGATGTCGTTCCCGTAACCGGCCAGAACTGGTCAAGCGATCCATTCGACCCGGTCATCCGCGGCGATCGACTCTACGGCCGCGGCTCGTGCGACATGAAAGGCTTTATCGCAGTGACGCTCGGCCTGTTGACCGATATCCAGAAGCGCCGGCTACGCGAGCCACTTCATTTCGCCTTCTCTTTCGACGAGGAGGTCGGCTGCCTTGGTGCGCCCCTGCTTCTGGCTGAACTTGCGGAACGGGGCATCAGGCCTGCTGGCTGCATCGTCGGCGAGCCGACCAGCATGCGCCCCGTCGTCGCCCATAAGGGCAACAACGCCTACCGGTGCTGCGTCAAGGGAGTAGCCGCCCATTCGTCGCGTACGCCAAGCGGCGTCAACGCGATCGAATACGCCGCGCGCCTGATCTGCCGGATCCGCGATACCGCTGATGCCCTCCGCCGCAACGGCCCGTTCGATCGCGCATTCGACGTACCGTATTCAACGGCGCAAACCGGCCTGATCCAGGGCGGCAACGCGATCAACACGATTCCCGACGATTGCGAATTCTTCTTCGAATACCGCAATCTGCCCTCCGAAAACCCGCAATGGTTCTTTGAGCAGATTGCCCGCTATGCCCGCGAGGAACTCGAGCCACAGATGCGCGAAGTCTCCGATGCCGCGGCGATCTCATTTGAAAAGGTCGGCACAACGTTGTCGCTCGACAGCGCTGAACAAGCCGCCATCACTCGACTGGTACGCACGTTGTGCAATGACTTCGAAACACGCAAGGTGACTTATGGCACCGAAGCCGGCCTGTTCTCGCAAGCGGGAATTCCCACGGTCATTTGCGGCCCGGGCAGCATCGACGATGCGCACAAGGCCGACGAATCCGTCGAACTTTCACAGCTGGCCGAATGCGACAAGTTTTTGCGGCGCGTCCTCGACACGCTCACGCCCCCCTGAATCGCATCGCCATCACAGGCCATGAATGAGGATCGCCTCCAGGTCGTCGTTTTCTTCCTCCGGGCCGTGCAACCGCAAGGTCGCCTGGATATGCTCGAGATGCTCGTCCATGATCTTTTGCGCCAACTTCACGTTGCCCGCTTCCACTGCGTCGATCAGACGCGCGTGTTCGTCGTGCAGACACGCCTGCGCGGTAGGCGCGTTGTAGAGCAGGATCGTCAGGCACGTGAGCATCTGCAAGCCGCGCATGGTCCGTTCGATGAAGCGGTTACCCGACACCTGCGCGAGCATCACGTGGAATTCGCCTGAAAGCCGTACCGCGGTGCGCCGGTCATCACGCTTACGGGCCTCGTCTTCCTGTGCCACATGCGCGCGCAAACGCGCCAGGTCCTTCTTCGTGGCGCAACGGCACACCTTTTCAATGATCGGCAATTCGATCTGACGCCGTGCCTCGAACAACTCGCGCGCCTCCTCCACCGTCGGGCTCGCAACAAACGCGCCGCGATTCGGCACGATCGTCACGACAAGTTCGTGCGCCAGTTGCTGCAACACCGTCCGCACAGTGGTCCGGCTCACGCCGAAAATAGCGGCGAGCCGGTCTTCGGCGAGCTTCGTGCCGGGCTGCAGCCGATGCTCCGAAATCGCATTCATCAAGCGCTCGTAAATCACGTGGCGATGGGCGCCGTCGAAGGAGCCAGCCACTTCGTTTTCGGCAGTCTTCGCCCTCTTCTTATCAGTCGGCATGAAAGGGTCCTGGTAATGAGTTGAATCACGACAAGGGCAACGTGCGCGGTTGAATGCACCGATTGCACTGCCGCGCCGCAGTGCAGATTATCGCCGATATTGCACACAAGTTAGGCGCCGGATTGTATTTCTGTTGCGAGAGAAAATTGTGCGATTGTGCGCACCACTTCTTGAATGCTCAAGCTAAAGAGGCTTGAGCGGGTGATGCCCAGTCACTGTGCCGAGCGCAACATCGCGGTGCAGAGTCGGCCCTTTGGCCACATTGTGGTGCGCCTTTTCGAGGACATGTCGAGCCATGATTGTGTACAATTTTCTCGATTATTATAAAACAATATGCTCAACATCCTGTAAACAAAGCGATGCGCTAGTGCGCACACGAAACGCCGCTCGCTGGCACGGTCTTCGCTAAACGTCATCAAGCCCCCGCGTGCGGCAAGCCATCTGCCAGCGCGATTCCCTGACGCCCCAGATCCCGTCATGCAAAAACTGCTCCTGGCGCACGGCAGTGCGCTTTCCAATCTCGCGTTGTTCGTCGCGGTCGATACCGGCCTGTTCGAGCGCCATGGCCTGCAGGTCGAAGCACCCCCGCTGGCACATTTCAGTTCCACCGCCGCATTGCTGAGAAGCGGCGAGGCTGATCTCGGCACCACCGGCTTTACACAGCCGCTGGTCGATCATGCCCAGCCCGATCCGCTGCGCATTGTCGGCGGCAGCGGCAAGCTCGGTATGGCGCTCATGGGACAGCCGGGCCTGTCGATGAGCGATCTGCGCGGCCAGCGCGTCGGAACCTTCGCCGACGATCCAATGGAAGTCCTGCTGCACGATGCACTACGGGTAGGCGGGATTGCCCCGATCCAGATCGAACGGGTGCTATACCCGTCGCTCGCCGACGCAGTCGCCGATCTGACCAGCGGTCGACTCGCGGCGCTAACGTTAATCGAACCGTGGATTTCCCGCCTTCATCTGCGCGGCTTCGAGGTGCTTTGCGACGGCCTGCACGCATGGGGCGGCGACTATCCCGACACGTTGCTCGTCGCCCGCAAGAGTTTTCTCGACGCGCATCCCGAGATCATCTGCGCGGCCTTACGCGCGATGCTCGATGCGCAGGAAGCGATCACGAACAATCCCCGCGCAGCCCTGCGCGCCAGCGCGTACCGCTACCCCGAATTCACGCTCGACGAACTGCTGGCCGGCATCGCTGCGCAACCGCCGATCATCGATATTCGCCCGCTTCGCGAGTGCATTCTCGCACGTGCCCGGTCGTTGGAGGCGCTCGGACGAATGCAGGTTTCAGGCTCGATCGGAGAGATTTTCAGCTTCGATCTGCTGGCACAAACGCTCGCGCAGTTGCCTGTCGAAACTGTCACATCCCCATCAGCCGCTCAACCTCTGTAAGGACCACGCGATGTTCAGGAAATTTGTTCAGCAAGACCCGAATGGTTACCCATTGACCGAACTCGGCAGTACGCGACGCGAATTCCTGATGCGCGGTGCGTGTCTGGCCGGCGCCTCGGCGTTGGGCGGTGCCTATCTTCCGCAGGCGATGGCGGCCGGCCCGCTGACCCTCAAGGCGACGCACGGCACGGGTCTCTGCAATTGTCCGTTCTTTCTCGTCAAGGAACGCAATCTCGCGCAGGGCGTCGCGCTCGACTTCGTGACGACCCCGTCGAACGCCGACATCGCGGCGCTGTTCGGCGCGGGCGTGGTGGATGTGTCTGTCGTTCCGTACACCAACTTCATGACGCTCTACGATGCTGGCGCACCGATCAAGATCGTCGCAGGCTCGGGCGTGCAGGGCTGCGTGATCGTCGCGCAGGCGGGCATCACGTCAGCGGCCCAACTGCGCGGCAAGACCATCGGCACATTCCAGGCCGATACGCTCGAAATGCTCCCCTACGATTACCTGAAGAAGGCCGGCATGAGCTTTGCCGATGTCAAGGTGCGCTACTTCGGCACGTCGCCGGAGCTGGCGCAGGCGTTCATCGCCGGGAACGTCGATGCAATGTGCCACATCGAGCCTTACGCGACGCAGGCATTGAAGGCGAGGCCCGGGTCCGTGCAGCTTTCGAACGGTGTGGATGTATACGGCGCGAACTACTCCGACTGCGTTCTCGCGGTGCGCAGCAAGCTCCTGAAAGAAAACCGCGATGCCGTGAAGGCGCTGATCAAGGCGATGATGGTCGCGCAGCATCAGGAAGAACTGGACCGCGCCTCGGCCGTCAAGGACACCGTCGGCAAGTACTTCAAAACCAGCTACGACGCCACGCTCGACGCGGCCGCGAAACAGCCTGCGATGGTCGATCAGCGCAGCAACCAGAATTTCATCCTGCAGCGGGCGCAGAATCTGAAGGACCTGCGCTACATCAAACAACTTCCTGGCCCTGACATGTTCGACTGGGGTCCGCTCAATGAGGTAATCAAGGAAAACAACGATGTCTATGGCCAGCTCAAGCTGAAATCCGCATGAAAGCCGATCCGACGACCCTTCTCGCGCACCGACACGCGGTGCGCCCGGTGGCGAGTGGCCGGCCGCGCGCGGGTCTCGTCCGGCGACTGGTGCCGCTCGGCTGGGGCGTCGCCTCGCTGGCGTGCTTCATCGCCGCGTGGGAACTGGCGTGGGCCGCAGGTTGGGCCGACCCGCTTCTACTGCCGCCGCCGCACATCTTCCTGCGCAACTTCGCGTCGCAAGCGCAGTACTTCATCCCGACTGACGTCATTGGCGAGACTTCCAACGCGACCGCGCTGAAGTCGCTCGCCATGACCATCGTTGCGACGACATTGCGGGTGCTAAGCGGCCTTGTGCTGGGTTTCGTCTGCAGCGTGGCGATGGGCGTCGCGATCCGCTACTTCCGGCTGTTCGGCAATCTGACCTTGCCGACGATTACGCTGTTAGCGCCCATCTCGCCGATTGCGTGGCTGCCGGTCGCGATCTTCCTGTTCGGAATCGGCAATGCGCCAGCCGTCTTCATGGTCTTCATTTCGCTCTTTTTTGTCATGACCGTCTCGACGATCAGCCAGATCGACAACGTCAGC
Source organism: Paraburkholderia sp. RL18-085-BIA-A (assembly GCF_046027075.1). Taxonomy (NCBI): domain Bacteria; kingdom Pseudomonadati; phylum Pseudomonadota; class Betaproteobacteria; order Burkholderiales; family Burkholderiaceae; genus Paraburkholderia; species Paraburkholderia sp. RL18-085-BIA-A. The sequence continues at coordinate 25,403 of NZ_JARESU010000101.1, forward strand.
CGCACCCACCTTAACGTCGCCGCTGTGATGGGCGCGACGCGCGCGCAGACGTTCCGTCATGTGATTCTGCCGGCCATTTTGCCGTCGCTCTTCATGGTGCTGCGCATGAACCTGTTCGGCGCGTGGATGGTAGTGCTGGTGGCGGAAGCGACCGGCGTCGGCAGTGGGCTCGGCCAGGTGGTCATGCTCGCGCGCAATACGTTCAATTCGAGCCTGTCGTTCTTCACGATGACGCTGATCGGCGTCACCGGCTTCGCCTTCGACGTTGCGCTGCGAATCGTCCAGCGCAAAGTACTGTTCTGGGTGCCAAGTAACGGCTTGGGGAAATGATATGAGCCAGAATGAATCAGCTTCCGTGCAACCGCCGCTCGTCACCTGCAAGGGCGTCGGCAAGACCTGGCAGACAGATGGCGCACCGTTCGTTGCCTTGCGTGACATCGACCTGAATATCGCTCGCCGCGAATTCGTCGTGTTCCTCGGCCCGAGCGGGTGCGGCAAAAGCACTCTGCTCTATCTGATCTCAGGACTGGAACAGGTATCCAGCGGCCGCATCATGTGCGGCGGCGCCGAAGTGAGCGGGCCGGGCACGGACCGTGGACTCGTCTTCCAGGACGCCTCGCTCTTTCCGTGGCTGAGCGTGGGCGAAAACATCACCTTCGGCCTGAAAATGCAGCACATGCCCAAGCAAAACCGGCGGCGTGTCGCAGAGGAAATTCTCAAGCGTGTCGGTTTGTCTGAAGCCATCGACAAACGGCCCGACCAACTCTCGGGCGGCATGCGCCAGCGTGTAGCAGTGGGGCGTGCACTCGCGCTGAAACCCGAGATACTGCTGCTCGACGAGCCGTTCGCCGCGCTGGACGTGCAAACCCGTGCGAAGATGCAGGACTTCCTGATCCAGGTCTGGCAGCAAAGCAACGTGTCGATGGTGTTCGTCACTCACCACATCGACGAAGCCATTGCGCTCGCCGATCGCATCGTCGTGTTTACGGCACGCCCCGGGCGTATCAAGACCATCATTCCAGTCGATCTGCCTCGTCCGCGGGACACGCGCAGCCGGGCGTTCCATGATCTCAGCGTCCACCTGACCGACCTGATGCGCGACGAAGTCGATCGCGCCTTCGCTGAGCAGGAGCGGGTCCGATGAATCCGTCGGTAACCCTGAGCACACTTCGGGTCGCGGCACTGCAATTGCCCCCCTGCACGACCGACCTTTCCAGCAACGAGGCCGCAGCATTCGCCGCCGTGCGCGCCGCCGCCGATGACGGCGCCCAGTTGATCGTCTTACCGGAACTCTCCATGGTGCCGTATTTCGCGAGCGCGCCGGGCGGGCAATATCGTGACTGGGCTGAGCCCGCCGACGGTCCCCTCGCCGCACGCTGCGCCGCGCTGGCCAGGGAGCGTGGCATCGCCCTGTTCGTACCGTTCTACGAAATCGATCAGGCGAGTGGCCGGTATCACAACGCCGTGCTCGGTTTCGATGCCGACGGCAAGCCGCTGCGCGCCGGCCCGGTTGCGCGCAAGCTTCACCTGCCAGTCGGCGACGACCCGCCGCCCGGCTACGACGAAGCCGCGCACTTCACGCCGGGCGACGCACTGCACGTCGTGCAGGTAGGGGCGTGGCGCATCGGCGTTCTGGTCTGCTACGACCGCCGCTTTCCAGAATGTTGGCGCGCATTGCGTGCGGCCGGCGCGGATCTCGTCATCGTGCCCGTCGCGGGCAGCGGCGGCGACGATATGGATTTCTTCGTCGGGGAGCTGCGCACGCACGCACGGGAAAATGGCCTGGCGGTCGTTTGCGCGAACAAGATCGGTGACGAATTCCTCGATGGCGTGCGCATCGACAACTATGGCGAGTCGTGTGTGATTGCCGCCGACGGCGCTGTACTCACCCGACGGCCTGGCAACGAAGGACCTGGCATTGTCAGTGCGACGCTCGCGCATGCACAGATCGCGGCGACCCGCGAAAGGCTCTCTTACTTCGACCATCGGCGTGTCGATCTATACGACACACCATCGTTCTGAAACTCACCTCCATTCAGGTAAAAGCAACTATGTCCGAAACATTGATTGTGGCTGGCTGGATCGTCAAGGGCGTGGCCGACCGGCACACCGCTGAGGTCATCCGCGACGGCGCGCTGTATCAACGCGACGGCGTGATCGTCGAGATCGGCGATGCGCAGGATCTGGTCGCAAAGTATCCGAACGCGCCGCGTCTCGGCTCGCCCGATACGGTGTTGATGCCAGGCTTCGTCAACAGTCACCATCACGTGGGCCTGACGCCGCTGCAACTCGGCTCCCCGGACCACGCACTGGAACTGTGGTTTGCAAGCCGGATGGGTACGCGCGAGATTGATCTCTATCTCGACACGCTCTACTCCGCGTTCGAAATGATCGCTTCCGGCATTACTACCGTGCAGCACATCCACGGCTGGCGGCCAGGGCCGTTGTCGGCGATACACGAAGCGGCTTCGAGCGTTCTGAAGGCCTATCAGGACATCGGTATGCGCGCGTCGTACAGCTTCGCCGTGCGCGAGCAGAACCTGCTCGTCTACGAAGCCGACGAAGACTTCGTCAAACGCTTGCCGGCCGACATCGGACCTAAGCTCGCCGCGCATCTGAAAGCGCAGCAAGTTCCTCTGGCCGAGCATCTCCAGTTGTTCGACATGCTCGTCCAGGATAACGAAGGACAATCACTTACCAAGATTCAGCTTGCACCAGCGAACCTGCACTGGTGCGGCGATGACACCCTACTCGCCATCAAGGAACGCGCCGATAAAGCCGGTGTACCGATGCACATGCATTTGCTCGAAACCGCCTATCAGAAGGAATACGCGCGCCGCCGGACCGGCAAGACGGCCGTCGCGCACCTGAACGATCTCGGTCTGCTCGGTCCGTCACTGACCCTCGGCCATGGTGTGTGGCTGACGGAAGAAGACATCGAAATGGTCGCGCACACGGGAACTTGCATCTGCCACAACTGCAGTTCGAATCTACGCTTGCGAAGCGGCGTCGCGCCGTTGAATGCGTTTGCCAGGCATGGCGTCACGGTAGGTATGGGTCTCGACGAAGCCGGTATTAACGACGACCGTGACATGTTGCAGGAGATGCGCCTCGCACTGCGCGTACACCGGACGCCGGGAATGGACGACGACGTGCCGACGTGCCCGCAGATACTGAAAATGGCCACCGAAGATGGCGCTCGCACCACGCCGTTCGGCGAGCAAATCGGACGCCTCGAAGCCGGACGCCTGGCCGATCTCGTGCTGATGAACTGGAAGACGGCCACATATCCGTATCAGGACGATAACATTCCGATACTTGATGCACTCATGCAGCGCGCCAAAACGAATGCCGTCGATACGGTGATGATCGCTGGCGAGGTTGTGTACAACGAAGGTCGCTTCACGCGCGTGGATCGTGATGCAATCCTGCGCGAGATCGAGCAGATGCTGGCGAAACCGCGCGCCTCGCAGGATCAGGCCAAGCGTGAATTGGGTTCATCGGTGTTTCCCTACGTGAAGGCGTTCTACAGCGAATATTTTGCCCAGACGCCCAACCGCGAGCCCTTCTATGCTCCCTCGTCACGAACCTGATCCGAAGACTGACGCCCCCGATGTCCTGACGACCATGTCGCCAGTTTCGGCGGCCATCAGTCCGTCGATCGGAGTGTCTGTTGAAATGGGACAGCCTCAGTTCAACTGCTGGGTATTAGGGTTCTGTCGCGGTAAGGCAAGCGGATCAAGCAAAGATGATATGCGAAGGATGGCTTGCGAAACTAACGAGTAAAATTGCTGGGCGGCAGACAGCGAAGTTCTGCCCGAACATTTCATCTGCCCTTTCTTGATCATGTGCATGACTTCGATGCCGCTCAGAATGACACGCGCGCAGTCAAAGTCCTTGAACCCGAGCATCGGTCTGGTGCGACGTTTGATGGCCCGATGGTCCTGCTCCACCACGTTGTTCAAATACTTGACCTGCCGAACCTTGATGGGCGTCTCGCGCTCGGCGTTCACCGCATGAAGCGCCGCCAGATTGGAACCGCTTTTGTCGATGGTCACCGTCTCGGGTGAACCGTTCTGACCAATTGCCTTTTCAAAAAAACGCCGGGCAGCAGCCTTGTCCCGCTTGGCTCTGAACAGAAAGTCGATGGTGTTGCCGGCCTTGTCCACTGCGCGATAAAGATACTTCCACGAGCCTTTGACCTTGATATAGGTTTCATCCATGCGCCAGCTCTTGCCCACCGGGCGTTTGTGCTTGCGGAACGTTTTTTCGAACAACGGTACCAGTTTGATCACCCACCGATGCACGGTCGAATGGTCGACGCCGATGGCGCGCTCAGCCATCATCTCCTCGAGATTCCGAAGACTAAGCGAATAGGCCACATACCATCGCACGCACAGCAGCATCACATCCAGCGGATAATGAAGCCGCTTCAAAACCTTGGCAATGCCTGCAGCAAGGGCCGTTCGTGGTCTCGCGATCTTCTTCATCGTGTGGCCAGAGCGTTTTCGTCCGCCTCGAATTTTACCTCGCCCGCGTTAATGCGACAGACCCCGCCAATGAACACAAAGAAAATCAGTCGATCCGGGTGGCATGAAACGCTGTACGTTTGGCATGCTTCGATGCATCCATTCGCTTGAACGAGCGTCGCCCGCATCACATACTGACGTCAACCGAACGCCATCGGATTGCTATCCACTATTCGGAAATACCGTTTAGTGCCAGAAGACCTTCTGCGCGCAGAAGGGTAAAGCCTTTCCGTTAAATGGCGAAACCTTAAATGACCTTCTACCGAGTCGGGTGTACGTATGCTTTTGACCCTCCTATTAGAACGCCTCGACCAGCGGCTGGAAAATATCCACCGGACCCGTCTTGATGAATACCTCGCAGCTTCGAAGGATATTGCCGAGCTTGAGCGTCGGATGAAAGAGTTTGACGGTTAGCTCGTGCCGGCCCCGGTGGCGAGGGATTCGCGATAGCGGCGCCAATGCCCCGCTTCATGCCCGCCGCGAGGACGAATCTTCTCAGGACAATGCGTCGTCGTCATTTTTCGCAGGCGGCTCAGGTGGGGCATCTTTCATCCGCCAAAGGAGCGCACCTTACCGCGGCTATGCGTCCGTATAAGCAGGCAACGCTAACGCGGTATCGGCATATCCAACCGTAGAGTAGATTCTCCCTTCCGCAAAACCTATGCTGCTCTGATCGGGAAAGCGCTCGCCGCTTACGTATGGTGAGAGCCATTCTCTGACAGAGTGTCTAGAGTCGTAGTGGGTTCAGCATTCGCGGGTGGGAAGAAATCGGCGGATGACTGCGACGCGCACAAAATGCTTCGAGATAACAAACATGTAATCCGAGAGACAGGATCAAGTCATCGGCGGTTGAGCAGAATAGAGCAATCCGCCCGGATCAGCGGACGAAAGGCGCCAAGGCGCGTTGATAGTGAATGCAATAGGAGATTGCCATGTTCATCTATTTGATCCGTTATCACGCTGACTGCGGCCGTTGGTCGGTCGCCTTCGCACAGGCCGTTTCCCAGTCCGACGCTGAGACGATTGCAACCGGCCGTTATGGCGATTTCCATTCCGTCAGCCGAGCCGGCTCGGTCCGAGTATAGAAAACGTAATTGTGGTGGAGGCGCTATGGAATTCGACGCATTTATCAGACACGCCGAAAGGGACGTCAAATCGCGCAGTCGAGCGAGCTTTGCCGGACGACCGCGCGCCAGACAGTCGACGAATGGCGTGTGGGCTTTGCCAAGCACCTTCGCCGCCGCCACAACCACGGCTCAGTACGCGACGATCTGTCCGCAGATGTGCTGACGGACTTCTTCTGGAACGTGTGTGAAGGTAGTCGTTGCGAATGAAACCGGAAGACTCAATCGAACCGCTGAAAGCCTGCGTGCACTTGATGTTTGATCTGTTCTTCAAATCCGCCTCCTAACGTCTCAATCCTCCTGGCCTCCTTGTGTTTCGAGCAGTCACACTCCTTCGTCAAGCTTAAGACGACGGGTCATCGATCTTGGGGCGGTCATCTATCTTAAAGGAAGGTATCTCTTGCGAAACTTCACGTTTCACAACCCCACAAAG
>NZ_JARESU010000102.1:0-30703 GCF_046027075.1 Paraburkholderia sp. RL18-085-BIA-A
GCGCCCATTGTTCGCTTGGGCGCGCCGCCTTTTTTCCGTAGGTCCGCTCCGCTCAGTGCTGCTCGAACCGCTCGAAACGCTTTTCGGTCCTGCGTTCTTCGCCGGCTACCTCGGTCACGCGCGCCGCCGGCGGGCCGTGACGCAGCCACGACAGCATCCGGTCGACCTGGTTGGCCGGACCCTGCAACAACGCTTCGACGGAACCGTCGTCGAGGTTCGCCACCCATCCCTTGATGCCGAGCGCGTGCGCCTGCCGCACGGTTGCGTGGCGAAAGCCGACGCCCTGCACCATGCCGCGCACTCGCACGTAGTAAGTTTCGATCCGCTGATCCAGATCCGGGGCCATGCCACCTCCTCCTCACAAACTTTCAAGCCGGCATTCTAGTCGCGTCGCGGCGAGCCTGCTCGCCCGAGCCGCGACACGCAAGGCGCGCGCCACGTACAATCCGTCGACTGTCATGCGGGGAATGGAATCAGAATGACCGAACAGAATCGCGATCTCGTGCTCGTGACCGGCGCTTCCGGCTTCGTCGGCTCGTCGGTGGCGCGCATCGCGCAACAGAAGGGTTTCAAGGTGCGCGTGCTGGTGCGCGCCACCAGTTCGCGCCAGAACGTCGAGGCGCTGGACGCGGAAATCGTCGTCGGCGACATGCGCGACGAAGCGTCGATGCGCAACGCGCTGCGCGGCGTGCGCTACCTGCTGCATGTGGCCGCCGACTATCGCCTGTGGGCGCCGGACCCGAGCGAAATCGAGCGCTCCAACCTCGAAGGCACCGAAGCGACCATGCGCGCGGCGCTGAAGGAAGGCGTCGAACGCATCGTCTACACGAGCAGCGTGGCGACGCTGAAGGTGACCAGCTCCGGCCAGTCCGCCGACGAAACGTCGCCGCTCAAGGCCGACCAGGCAATCGGCGTGTACAAGCGTAGCAAGGTGCTGGCCGAGCGCGCGGTGGAGCGGATGGTCGCCGAGGACGGGCTGCCGGCGGTGATCGTCAACCCGTCCACGCCGATCGGTCCGCGCGACGTGAAGCCGACGCCGACCGGGCGCATCATCGTCGAAGCGGCGCTCGGCAAGATTCCCGCCTTCGTCGATACGGGCCTGAACCTCGTGCACGTGGACGATGTCGCGGCCGGCCATTTCCTCGCGCTCGAACGCGGCAAGATTGGCGAACGCTATATTCTCGGCGGCGAAAATTTGCCGCTTCAGCAGATGCTCGCGGATATCGCCGCGCTGACCGGCCGCAAGGCGCCCACGCTCGCGTTGCCGCGTTGGCCGCTCTACCCGCTCGCGATGGGCGCGGAAGCGGTCGCGAAGATTACAAAACGCGAACCGTTCGTCACCGTCGACGGCCTGAAGATGTCGAAGAACAAGATGTATTTCACGTCGGCGAAGGCGGAGCGCGAACTCGGCTATCGCGCGCGGCCCTATCGTGACGGCTTGCGCGACGCGCTCGACTGGTTCAGGCAAGCCGGCTATCTGAAGACCTGACCGCGCTGCGCGGGCCAATCCGGCACGGCCGTAAGCATTTTGTTACAAGTCCCGTCTATGTGACGGGTCAAAGCGCGCGCGCAGCAGGTAAAATCGCGGGTCTTACCAGAGAAACCTCGCATGAACCTTCACGAACAGCTCGGCGCGCTGGAAATGGGCGTCGATCAGCTCATTCAGGCTGTCGTGGCCAAGCAGGCCGAAAACATTCCAGAGACACCCGCGCAAACCGCTGTGACGCAAGCGTCGGCGGAGCCTGTCGCGTCCGACGACTTTGCGGCCGCATCCGAATCCGCGGCGGAAAAACCTGCGGCTGAGACGGCGGCAGCCGTCGTCGAGGACAATGCGCCAGCGTTGGACGAACCAGCGGCAGAACCCGCAACCGAACAACCGGCCGCGCAGCTCCAGCCCACGCTGCAGATCGGCCGCCCCGCGCAGGACGAGATCACGATGACGATCGGCGACCAGACGGTCGCGCTGCGCCCGGACCAGATCGGCAAACTGATCGAGGAATTGTCGAACGCGCGCGCGTCGATGACGCTGGAGCAGCCGCCGGGCATTCCGCCGGGCTGGCGTTTCGTATCGACTAAGAACCCGGTGATGGCTGTGCAGAAGCAATCGAACGGCGACCGCTTGCTGGTCATGCGCCACACCGGCCACGGCTGGGTGCCGTTCACGTTCTCGCCCGATGTGGTGATCCAGCTCTACATGTTGCTGACCAACGCGTGATGTAGAAAAGCGGCGCGAGGCGCCGCTTTTTTTCGTCTGCCGTCTGCTCAACAAGCGGGCCGCCTCATCGCTCCTGCACGGGCGCCTGGACGCGCGACTTCCACTGACCGCCCTTGCCACGCCAGTAGCGCACCGCCGACGCGAACGTCGCGCCGACGTAGAACAACGCCACCAGCGGCAGAAACGGCGCCCATAACGGTGAGCGGCGGTAGTAGCGGAGCATCGGCGCATAGGCGCAGCACATCGCCGCCCACGCGAGCCACGCGGGCCATCCCAAAGGACCGAGCACGAGCGCGGCGACGGGCGGCATCAGATAGATGATCGTCATGCCGGCCAGCGTTCCCGCGAGCAGCACCGGCGAATAATGCAGCTGCGTGAACGCGGTGCGCGCGATCATGTTCCAGATGTCACGCCAGCTATCGTATGGACGCAGCGACACGCTGCGCGCCGCCACGTCCAACCGGATCGGATGACGCCCGGTGCCGCGATGTTTGATACGCGCGGCGAGGCTGCAATCGTCGATTAGCTCGGCGCGAATCGACTCGATGCCGCCCGCTTCTTCGAGCGCGCTGCGGCGCACCAGCATGCAACCGCCCGCCGCCGCCGCCGTGCGATTGCGCGGGTTGTTCACCCACGCGAACGGGTACAGCTTCGCGAAGAAGAATACGAAAGCCGGAATCAGCGCCTTTTCCCAGAAGGAGTCGCAACGCAGACGGACCATCAGCGAGACGAGGTCGCGCTTTTCCGCGTCCGCCCGGGCGACGAGTTGCACGAGCGCGCCGTCGGGATGGCCGATGTCGGCGTCGGTCAACAGCAGGTAGTCGGCGGGCAAGCCGAGCGTGCGCACCGCCTCGATGCCCTGCGACTGCGCCCACACCTTGCCGGACCAGCCCGGTGGCAGCGGCTTCGCGCTCAACACGGTCAGGCGGTCCGGGCATTGCAGCTGCAACGCGGCGGCGCGAGCGGCGTCGGCGGTGCCGTCGGTGCTGTGGTCGTCGACGACGATCACGTGAAAAGCACCCGGATAGTTCTGCTGAAGCAGGCTCGTGACCGCCTCGCCGATCACGTCGACTTCATTGCGGGCCGGCACCACGGCGGCCACCGCAGGCCACGTCACACGCGGCGCGACGGCGAGGGGCGCAGCCGGACGCGCGCGCCAGAAACCGCCGCGCGCGAACAGCAGCACGCACCAGATCAACAGGGAAAGACACGAAAGAAGAAACAGAACCACCGCCATTAAGCATTACCCTCGATTGAACGCGCCTGCACACCGACGCGCCGCGACAGCCGCATCACCACGGTGCGCGCCGCGACCACGCACCAGTCAAATGTGTTGAGCACCGGACGCTCGCGAAACACGTCGTAACCCGCCTTCTCGATCCGTTCGAGAAAGCGCAGGCCGCCATGCACGGCGGCGCACAGTTCGATGCCCAGCCGGCCCGGCATGCGCAGCGCGAGCGGCGCGCCGCGCACCAGCGTCTGCCGCACGAACGACACCTCGTAGGCCATCAATGCCCGCCAGGCGTCGTCGACGACGCCCTTGGCGATATGCGCTTCGGTCACATTGAAGCGCCGCAGATCCGCGAGCGGCAGATACACGCGATCCCTTTTCCAATCGGCGGCCACGTCCAGCCAGAAACCGATCAGCTGCGAGGCTGTGCAGATCGCGTCGGCGTCGGCGAGATTCTCCGGCGTCGCCGCGTCGAGCAGATACAGCATCAGATGCCCGAGCGGGTTCGCCGAGTGGCGGCAATAGTCGAGCAGCGTGGCCCGGTCGGCATAGCGGCTGGTGTCGATGTCTCGCGAGCAGGCGTCAAGCAGATCATAAAACGGCGCGAGCGGCAGTTTATACTGTGCGGCCACGCCGGCGAGTTTGCCGAACAGCAGCGGATGGACCGGCGCCGCGCGCCGCGCCGCCACCGCGTCCAGACCCGCGCGCAGGTCGGCGAGGCGTGCGTGCCGCTCGGCGGCGCTCCAGTCGCTTTCGTCGGCGATATCGGCCGCGGTGCGAACAAGCTGATAGATAATGTCGATAGGCGCGCGCAGCGCCTTCGGCAGCAACACGGTCGGGATCGGAAAATTTTCGTACTGTTCGACGTCCATCCAGCGAGCCTCGAAACCTTTCTGTAATGCGGCTCGCGATGCGCGCCGCAGGGACCCCGTAGTTTAAGGGTTCCGTCAAACCGGTGCAGCATGCCGACATGGCGGCACGCACCCTGGATGCGATGCCGCAAAGCAAGCTGCGCCTGCGGCTCGCGCCCAACACAAGGGGGCGCCAAGAGCAAAGCTGCCCTGATAGCGTTAGAATGCGCGTTTGGTTTTGCTGTACCGGCTCGTCGCCGGGGCTCAAGACGTCAACTAATTAGACGATCGCGGCGATAAAGTCACGCTTATGGACTTCTTCGCAACTCGCGTCAGTCGGAGTTCGCCCATTTATGCGAGTCATCCTTGCTCAGCCCCGCGGCTTTTGTGCGGGTGTTGTTCGCGCAATCGAGATCGTCGATCGCGCGTTACAGCAACACGGCGCGCCCGTGTACGTTCGTCACGAGATTGTCCACAATCGGCACGTGGTCGACAATCTGCGCCAGAAAGGCGCGCGCTTCGTCGAAGAGCTCGATGAAGTGCCGCAAGGCGCCGTGGCCATTTTCAGCGCGCATGGCGTTGCTCAAACGGTCGAACGCGACGCGGAAGCGCGCGGCCTCGACGTGCTCGATGCAACCTGCCCGCTCGTCACGAAGGTGCATGTGCAAGGTCGCCAATATGTGAGCGCCGGCCGCACGCTGATCCTGATCGGCCACGCAGGCCACCCCGAAGTGGAAGGCACGATCGGCCAGATTCCGGGCAAGGTGCTGCTGGTGCAAAGCGAAGCCGAAGTCGCGCATCTGGACCTGCCGGCCGACGCGCCGCTAGCTTATGTCACGCAGACCACGCTGTCGGTGGACGACACGCGCGGCATCATCGACGCGTTGTTGCGCCGCTTCACCAACATCGTCGGTCCCGATACGCGCGACATCTGCTATGCCACGCAAAACCGCCAGGCGGCAGTGCGCGAACTGAGCAAGCAGGTCGACGTGCTGCTGGTGGTGGGCGCAACCAACAGTTCCAACTCGAACCGGCTGCGCGAGATCGGCAGCGAAAGCGGCGTGGCGAGCTACCTCGTCGCCGACGGTTCGGAAGTGAAGCCGGAATGGTTTGCCAACGCGCAAACCGTCGGCATCACGGCCGGTGCTTCGGCGCCGGAAGAGATGGTCACGAACGTAATCGATGCGCTGAGCGCATTGGGGCCTGTCGATGTCACGACGATGGCGGGCCGTGAAGAAAAAGTCGAATTCAAGTTGCCATCGAAACTGATGCAACCACTCGCTGCACGCGAAGTTTAAGGAGGACGCCTTGTCTATTCCGCTGCTACAGAAAGTCCGGGTCGGCGCATACATCATGCGTCAACACCTCTCCGGCAACAAACGCTACCCGCTCGCACTGATGCTGGAGCCGCTGTTCCGCTGCAATCTCGCCTGCAATGGCTGCGGCAAGATCGATTATCCGGATCCCATCCTGAATCAGCGTCTGTCGCTGGAAGAATGCCTCGGCGCAGTCGACGAATGCGGCGCGCCAGTGGTCTCGATCGCAGGCGGCGAGCCGCTGCTGCATAAGGAAATGCCGCAGATCGTCAAGGGCATCATCGCGCGCAAGAAGTTCGTCTATCTGTGCACGAACGCGTTGCTGATGGAAAAGAAAATGGACGACTACGAGCCGAATCCGTACTTCGTCTGGTCGGTCCATCTGGACGGCGACAAGGAAGCACACGATCACTCGGTGTCCCAGGAAGGCGTGTACGAGAAGGCCGTGGCCGCGATTCGCGAAGCGAAGCGCCGTGGCTTCCGCGTGAACATCAACTGCACGTTGTTCAACGACGCGGTGCCGGAACGCGTCGCCGCGTTCTTCGACACGCTGGGCCCGATGGGGGTGGACGGCATCACCGTTTCGCCGGGTTATGCGTATGAGCGCGCGCCGGACCAGCAGCACTTCCTGAACCGCGACAAGACCAAGCATTTGTTCCGCGAAATTTTCAAGCGCGGCAACAACGGCAAGAACTGGTCGTTCAGCCAGTCGGCGATGTTCCTCGACTTCCTGGCCGGCAATCAGACCTACGAGTGCACGCCGTGGGGCAACCCGGCGCGTACAGTGTTCGGCTGGCAGAAGCCGTGCTATCTGGTCGGCGAAGGCTATGTGAAGACCTTCAAGGAGCTGATGGAAACCACGAACTGGGACAACTACGGCACGGGCAACTACGAGAAATGCGCTGACTGCATGGTGCACTGCGGCTTCGAAGCGACCGCCGTGATGGATACGGTTGCGCATCCGCTGAAGGCGCTAAAGGTCAGCCTGCGTGGCCCGAAGACGACGGGCGAGTTCACCAAGGACATCCCGCTCGACAAGCAGCGTCCCGCCGAATATGTGTTCTCCCGCCACGTGGAGATCAAGCTCGACGAGATCCAGCGCTCCGGCAAGGGCAAGAAGGTGCAGACGGCGACCGCCGCGCACTGAGATTCAACGGCGGTTTCGCGCCGCCCCGGTTCGCGCATGAAAAAAGCGCGGTGGCTTGATGGCCACCGCGCTTTTTTTACAGCCCCGAAAACCGCCGAGCCTTAACCCGCGCCGCGCGCATTGTGCGCGGTCAGAAACTTGATCAGCCCGTCGATCCCGCCTTTGGCGATCTGGTCGGCGAACTGCGTCTGATACACCTGGATCAGCCACGCGCCCATCATGTTGATGTCGTAAATCTTCCAGCCGGAGGGCCCTTTGGTCAGCCGGTAGTCGATCCCGTCGTCACCACCGTTGCTGATCACGTGTGACTGCACAACGACGTCGGTGGCGCCGGCCGGTACGTTCGCCGGCACGAATTTGAACGTCACGTCCTGGTCGCGCAACTGCGAAAGCGAAGCAGCGTAAGTGCGCACCAGCAGCAGCGTAAACTGCTCGTAGAGTTGTTTTTGCTGCTCGGGGGTTGCGGTCGACCACGGCTTGCCGACCGCGATCCGCGTGGTGCGCTGGAAATCCGTGGCGGGCACGAAGCGCGTTCGGACCAGTTCGGTGATCTTCGCCATGTCGCCGCCGCGCGCCTGCGGATCGGCTTTCATCGCGGCGACCGTGCCCTCGACGGCACTTTTTACCAACGCATCAGGCGCGCTTTGCGCGTAAGCCGCCGTGGACACCACGGCCGCAACCAGAAAAGCAGACAGATAACGTTTCATACGGTCGCCAGAACTTGAGAGAAGTAAGCGCCAGCGGGCTTGCGAGCCCGGGGCGAGTGCAAGATAGACCAGTATACCGAGATTGCGTTCCCGCCCCTGATAGCGTCGCCGGGAGCCGCACTTGCTACCGAAGTCGGGTTGCAGCGCCCAGGCTCTGTATACTTGTGCACTTTCGTTAAAAACAACATCCGTGATAAGGCTACGTTCGCCTACATGCTGAAGTCATCTATCGTCCGTCTCGTCGCCTCTTCGGTGCGCCATCCGTTCCGGATCATCGCACTGTCGATCGTGCTCGCCATTTTGAGCAGCTTATACGTTGTACACAACTTCAAGATCAATACGGACATCAGCCGTCTCATCGAAACCGACAAACAATGGACGGAGCTCGACAACGCGCTGAACCAGGCGTTCCCGGATCGCGGTGAAACCGTGCTGGTGGTGGTCGAAGCGCGCGCGCCGGAATTCGCCGACGCCGCCGCCAATGCGCTGACCGCCGCGCTCAAGAGCAACCCGAAGGAGTTCGTCGCGGTGTCGCAGCCCGCCGGCGGCCCGTTCTTCGAACGCAACGGCCTGCTGTTCCCGTCAACCGACGAGGTGATGTCCACCACCGCGCAGCTCGTCCAGTCGCGTCCGCTCGTCAACGCCCTCGCCCACGACCCGAGCCTGACCGGGCTCGCCGGCACGCTCACCACGAGTCTCTTGCTACCGTTGCAACTCGGCCAGGTGAAGCTCGGCGACATGAGCCACCTGTTGTCGCAAAGCGCGAACACGCTCGACCGCGTGCTGGCCGGTCAGCCGGCGGCGTTCTCGTGGCGCGCGCTGGTCGACAAGAGCGCCGCCACCGATCCGGCGCGCTCGTTCGTGATCGTGCAGCCGGTCGTCAACTACGACGCGCTACAGCCGGGCGCGATCGCCTCGAAAGCGATCCGCGACACCGCCGCGTCGCTGCACCTCGACTCGCGTTATGGCGCGACGATCCGACTGACGGGCGAACAGCCGCTCGCCGACGAAGAGTTCGCGTCGGTCCAGGACGGCGCGGTGCTCAACGGCATCGGCACCTTCATCGTCGTGCTGGTCATCCTGTGGCTCGCGCTGCGCTCGGGCCGCATGATCGCCGCCGTGTTCATCACGCTGTTCGTCGGACTCGCGATCACCGCCGCGCTCGGCCTCTTGATGGTCGGCGCGCTCAACATGATCTCGGTGGCCTTCATGGTGCTGTTCATCGGGCTCGGGGTCGATTTCGGCGTGCAGTTCGGCGTCAAATACCGTGAGGAGCGTAACCGCGACAACCGGCTTTCCGCCGCGCTGATGCATACCGCGCACAGTATCGGCGTCCCTTTGACGCTCGCGGCCATCGCGGTCGCGCTGAGCTTCTTCTCGTTCCTGCCGACCGCGTATCGCGGCGTGTCCGAGCTGGGCCAGATCGCCGGGGTCGGCATGTTCGTCGCGTACTTCACCAACATGTCGCTGCTGCCGGCGCTGCTGAAAGTCTTCAACCCGCCGGGCGAAGTCGCCTCGCCGGGCTTCAAGCAACTCGCGCCCGTCGACGATTTCCTCGATCATCACCGCAGGCCCGTGCTGATCGGCACGCTCATCGTCGTGATCGGCGCCACGCCGCTGCTCACGCATTTGCGCTTCGACTTCAACCCGCTGCATCTGAAGGACCCGCACACGGAATCGATGGCGACGCTGCTGTCGCTGAAGGACTCGCCGGAAGCCGCGGTCAACAATGTGCATGCGCTGGCGCCCTCGCTCGCCGCAGCAGATCAGATGGCCGCGCGTTTGCGCGCGTTGCCGGAAGTGGGCCGCGTCACCACGCTGAACACTTTCATCCCGAGCGAGCAGCAGCAAAAGATGATGCTGATCGCGAGCGCCGCGCAGCAACTGTTGCCCGCGCTGCAGCAGCAGCCCGCGCCGAAAGCCACCGACGAGGTGCGCGTGGCCGCGCTCAAACGCGCGTCGAACCAGCTCTCGCTGGCTGCAGAGGATCATCCGGGCCCGGGCGCCGCGGAAGCCGAGCATCTGTCGGCGACGCTGCAAAAGCTGGCCGCCGCCGACGCCGCCACGCGCGACCGCGCGGAAACCGCGATGTCCGACACGCTGCGCATCGCGCTGAAGCAGTTGGAAAACCTGCTGCAGCCGACCGAAATCACCCGCGAGAACGTGCCCAAGGAAATCTCCGCCGCGTGGGTGTCGAAGGACGGCCGCGCGCTCGTCGACATCGGGCCGAAGGTTCAGCCCGGCACCGACCCGAACGACGACGCGATGCTCGCGCGCTTCGCGCATGCAGTGAAGAAGGCGGAGCCGGGCGCGATCGGCGGACCGATTTCGATCCTGCATTCGGCCGACACGATCATCAAGGCGTTCCTGCAGGCCGCCG
Source organism: Paraburkholderia sp. RL18-085-BIA-A (assembly GCF_046027075.1). Classification (NCBI taxonomy): domain Bacteria; kingdom Pseudomonadati; phylum Pseudomonadota; class Betaproteobacteria; order Burkholderiales; family Burkholderiaceae; genus Paraburkholderia; species Paraburkholderia sp. RL18-085-BIA-A. The sequence goes on from NZ_JARESU010000102.1 coordinate 9,848, forward strand.
CCTACGCGCTGCTTTCGATTGCGATCCTGCTTTGGATCGCGCTGCGGCGAATCAGCGACGTGCTGCGCACGCTGGTGCCGCTGCTCGTTTCGGCGCTCGTCACGCTGGAGTTATGCGTGGTGTTCGGCATGCCGCTGAACTTTGCGAATATCATCGCGTTGCCGCTGATGCTCGGCGTTGGCGTAGCATTCAAGATCTACTTCGTGATGGCCTGGCGCAACGGCCAAACCGGCCTGTTGCAGTCGAGCCTGACGCACGCCGTGCTGTTCAGCGCAGCAACCACGGCAACCGCGTTTGGCAGCCTCTGGCTGTCGCATCATCCGGGCACGTCCAGCATGGGTCGGCTGCTGGCGCTGTCGCTGTTCTGTACGCTGATCGGTGCAGTGGTGTTTCAGCCGGTGCTCATGGGCAAGCCGCGTCAACGTCGCGCGAAGCAAAAAGGAATATAAGCATGAATTTGCGTAACACCGCGCTTGCGCTCACCGCCGCGGGTCTGATCTCCGGTTGCGCAACCGGCCCCGACCGCAAGCCTGGCGACCCTTTCGAACCGGTCAACCGGGTCGTGTTTCAATTCAACGACGGGGTGGACCGCTATGTGGCCGTGCCGGTTGCCAAGGGCTATCAGAAAGTGACGCCGCAGCCGTTGCGCACTGCCGTCAGCAACTTCTTCTCGAACCTGGGCGATCTGACCAACGCCGCGAACGCACTGCTGCAGTTGAAGTTCACCGACGCGACGGAGGACATCATGCGCTTCGCGTTCAACTCGGTCTTCGGTCTAGGGGGCCTGCTCGACTGGGCGACGCCCGCGGGCCTGCCCAAACACCACCAGGATTTCGGTCTGACGCTCGGGCACTGGGGCATTCCGTCGGGCCCGTATCTCGTTCTGCCGCTGTTCGGGCCGAGCACCGTGCGCGACAGCATGGGCCTCGTCGTGGATGTGAAATTCAATCCGTTGAACTACATGGAACCGGCGGTGCGCAATCCGCTGTATGTGCTGCAATTCGTGAGCACGCGCTCTGACCTGCTCGGCGCCACCGATCTGTTGCAGCAGGCCGCGCTGGACAAATACTCGTTCGTGCGCGACGCGTACACGCAGCAACGCCGCGCGCGTCTGCGCGGCACGAGCGAGAACGCCGTGCCGCTGCCGAACTACGACGATCAGGGCGACTCCGGCGCGGAGACCCCGGCCGCGGGCGCACCGGCGGCCGGTGCACCGGCCGTGCTGCCGAACTACGCGGACCCCGGCGACGCCGCGCAAGCGCCGAACGCGGCCTCTGGCGCCGCCACCGGCGCCCCGGCCGGCGTGCCCAACTACACGGATCCGGGCGAGACGCCTGCCAGCGGCGCTGCGGGCGCAGTGTCGGCGACGCCGCCGGCGACGGCGCCAGCAGCCGCATCGGGCACACCGGCGCCGATGCCTCAAACCGCGCCGGCCGAGGACAAACAACCGGCTTCGGCACCGGTCGCGCAATAGAGATTGAGGAAGGAAACGCGTTGGAGAAGTACGAAAGCGCTACGGGACACCCAGAATGGGTGTCCCGCGAAGACTAGCTAAAAGCCGGTAAGTCTGAACAGAACCCCAGTACCGCGTCGGCACGCGCCAAGGCGGAATGCCGCCGCCCCGCAACGCGCCAAAGCCGATCAACTAACCTCAATGCAGGCTGTCCGCCTCAGCGCGCGCCGCCACCCTCTCGTCTTCGACGGCTACCGCGCCTTGCGGCACCTGCCGCGAACTCTCGCGATAACGCGCAAACGCCTCTTCCGCATAACGGATCTGGGTGCGGCTGTGCGGCGCGGGCTCGCCGTTTTCGTCGAGATTGACGAACACCATCTTGTCGACGGTCAGGATGCTCTTACGCGTGATCTTGTTGCGCACTTCGCAGCGAAGCGTGATCGACGTGCGGCCAAAATGCGTGGCGGTCATGCCCAGCTCGATGATGTCGCCCTGACGCGCGGAACTCACGAAGTTGATCTCGGACATGAACTTGGTCACTACCCGCTGATTGTCCAACTGACAGATCGCGTAGATCGCCGCTTCTTCGTCGATCCAGCGCAACAGGCTACCGCCGAACAGCGTCCCGTTGGGATTGAGGTCTTCGGGCTTGACCCACTTTCTGGTATGGAAATTCATTTGGCACTCCGTGTTTGGGGCTCCTGGTCGGCGGATCTCCGCCCGCGAACCTAGGGTTAACACTGACATTGTACCAAACGTAGGGGTTTTCCCTAGTATTTCAATAACTACTGAATTTCCGGCCGGTAATCATCGCGGGAAACCGCGTGCCGCCTACTCTATCGGCCGGTTGCCCTTCAAAGCGCCGTCATGCGCAGTGCCCCGCCCTCGCTCATCGCCTGCCGCGCCTGCACCAGCGAAGTCCGCGCGGCGCGGGCGTCGATTGCAACCTGAATCAGCGCGCCGAGTTGCGACGGTTGTCGCAACAGCTCGCGCAGAATCGGCCCGAGCGCTGTACTGCCGTCGTCGCGCAGGCCAGCCGTCGCGGCGGACGGCAGCGTGCGCCATGCCGGGTCGACTATTGCGCGGCACACGGCGAACGGCAGCCCATGCGCGGCGGCTATCGCACCGGCAATGTGCGACTCCATATCCACCGCCAGCGCGCCCGCCGCGCGATGCAGCGCGCGCTTGTCATCCGCCGTCACCAACGGCGCAGCGACTGCTGCCATCAGCCCGCGACGCAGACGCACCGCGAGCGGCCCTCCGGCCATGGCGGCGGCGAGCCTGTCAGCCCATTGCCGATCGGTTTCGAGCCGGCCAAACGGCCCTTCGATGGCGTCCGCGACGATCAGCGAGCCCGGCTCCAGATCCGGCGCCAGTCCGCCCGCCGTCCCGAAACTGACGATGCCCGAACAGCCGCGCGCGACCGCCGCGCTCAGCGCCCGTTCGAGCAGATCAGCGCGCGCCGCGTACACCACCTCGACGCCCTCGCCTCGCGCGATCCGCGCTTCGAACGCCATGCCCGTCACCACGATCACAGGCAGGCTGTTGCGACTGGCATCGGCTGACGGCGTTGTCGAAAGCGGCATCCGTTACATCCCGGCCGCTACGCGCGTGAGCCTGTTGCGCTTCAAATGGCGGAAGCGCGCCAACGCCCACAGCGGGAAGAACTTGCGATAGCCGTGGTAGCGCAGATAGAACACGCGCGGGAAACCGGTCGCGGTGAAGCGCGTTTCGTCCCACAAGCCGTGCTCGCGCTGTTCGCGCTGCAAATAGTCGACGCCGCGCGCGACGGCTTCGTGATCGACCTCGCCCGCCGCCATCAGGCCCAGCAGCGCCCAGGCGGTTTGCGAGGCCGTGCTCGGCGCGCGCTCGTAGCCGCGATAGTCGAGCTTGTAGCTCTCGCCGCCCTCGCCCCAGCCGCCGTCCGGATTCTGGATCGACAGCAGCCACTGTGCGGCGCGCTTCATGCGCGGGTCGTCGTGTGGCATGCCGGTTGCGTTCAGCGACGACAATGCGGTCCACGTGCCGTAGATGTAGTTCAGGCCCCAACGGCCGTACCAGCTGCCGTCCGACTCCTGTTCCTGCAACATGTACGCGAACGCGCGTTGCGCGGGCTCGCTGTTCTGCGGCAGTTCGCCGAGTTGCGCGAGCATCGACAGACACCGGCCCGACACGTCCGCAGTCGGCGGATCGAGCAACGCGCCGTGATCGGAGAACGGAATGTTGTTCAGGTAGTACTGAGTGTTTTCCGGCTCGAACGCGCCCCAGCCGCCGTCGCTGCTCTGCATGCCGACCACCCATTCACGCGCGCGCGCAATGGCTTCGCGATCGACCGGCGATTGCGTGAGCGCCGCCGAGCGATGCATCGCCATCGCGACCACCGCCGTATCGTCGACGTCCGGATAGTGCGCGTTGTTGTACTGGAACGCCCAGCCGCCCGGCCGCACGTTCGGCCGGCGCGAGATCCAGTCACCGCGCACGTCGAGAATCTGCAGCGGACGCAGCCACGCGAGCCCGCGTTCGGCGGCCTGCTCGGCATGCGCTTCGCCGGTTTCGAGCAGCGCGTGCGCGGCGAGCGACGTGTCCCATACCGGCGACAGACACGGTTGGCAATATGCTTCGTCGTCCTTGATAACGAGCAGCTTGTCGATCGATTGGCGAGCGACCGCGCGATTCGGATGATCGGCCGGATAGCCGAGCACGTCGTACATCATCACCGAGTTGGCCATCGCGGGGAAAATCGCGCCGAGGCCGTCTTCGCCGTTCAGCCGTTCGTCGACGAACGCCACCGCCGCACGCACCGCGCGTTCGCGCGTGGCCTTCGGGAACAGGCCGTCGAGCGCGCGCAGCACCGCGTCCGCGCTGCGGAAGAAGCCGAACCAGCCGGCGTGCTGATGCGGCGCCCGCTGGTTCATGCCGGTGTTGACCGGCGCGCCGCGGAACAGCTCGTCGATGCGTACACGACGCGGATTACGCGCGAGCGGCCGCTTCGCGTTGAGCACCAGCAGCGGCACGATCACGGTACGCGCCCAGTACGACACCTTCGACAGATGGAACGGGAACCACATCGGCAACAGCATGATTTCGACGGGCATCATCGGCACCGCGCGCCACGACACCACGCCGAACAGCGCAAGCAGAATCCGCGTGAACACGTTCACGTTTTCCGCGCCGCCGTGGGCCAGAATCGCCTCGCGCGCGCGGACCATGTGTTCGGCGTCCGCCGGGTCGCCGATCATCTTCAGCGCGAAGTACGCCTTCACGCTCGCGCTGATGTCGAGCGCGCCGTCGGTGAAGAGCGGCCAGCCGCCGTTGGCCAACTGGATGCGCCGCAGATAGCGCGCGATCTTCTGCTCCAGTTCGAGGTTCGGCGTTTCGCCGAGGTAGTGAACCAGCAGCACGTATTCGGCGGGGATCGTCGCGTCGGCTTCGAGTTCGTAGACCCAGTGGCCGTCCGGCTTTTGCGCGGCGAGAATGGCGTCGGTCGCGCGCGTGATCGCGGCGTCCAGCGACGCTGTCGACGCCACGGCTGCGTGCTTTTCGGCTTGCGTCTGCGCTTGCGTCTGCGCTTGCGTCGCGACAGCCGGCGCGTCGAGCGCCGCGCCAGCGGATTCAGGCAGGTCGGCGTCCAGCGCCTGAGCTTGAGATAAATCGTTCATCGGCGTTCCATCGGTTCATTCAGCAGCATATCCGCGGCCTTCTGGCCGGAGCGGATCGCGCCTTCAATCGTCGCGGGCAGGCCGGTGGCCGTCCAGTCGCCCGCGAGCATCAGGTTGTTCCAGCGAGTGCGCGTGCCCGGACGCAGCGTTTCCTGGTCGGGCAGCGCGGCAAACGTCGCGCGTTTTTCCATTACGACCTGCCAGGCCGGCATTGACGCGGCAGGAAGACTGGCGGCCTGGGCCACCTCGGCCCAGACTGTGCTCGCGAGGGCTTCGTGCGGCATGTCGAGCAGACGCTCGGCCGCGTTGACCGTGACCGAAAGGCGGTCGTCGAACGCGATCAGCCATTCGGCCGTCGCGTTGAGCAGACCGGTGACCGGCGGCACACCGAACGGCGGCTCGACGGCGAAATGCACGTTGACGGTCGCCGCGAACCGGGTCGGCGCCCGCAGACCCGGCACGAGGGTCGGTGCGATCTCCGGCGGCACCGCGAGAATCACCGCCTGGTTGGCGTCGAGCGTGACCTCACCGTCGACGAAAGTCAGCGCCTGCACGCGGCCACCGTTGGCGGCGAAGACGATTTCCCTCAAGCGCGAACCCAGCTTGATCGTTGCGCCGCCATGTTGCAGCAAGCGCAACGCTGGATCGACGAACGCGCTGCCCAGCCCGTTGCGCGCCACCAGCGGCCGGCAGGCGAGGCCGCCGGCCAGCAACGCCTCGCGCACCATCGCGCCGGTCAGTTCGGCCGACGCTTCGCGCGGCTCGACATTCAGCAGCGCGTGCAACAGCGGCCTGAGCAGCCGGTCCCACAGCGGGCCGTTGCAACGCATGGTCTGCGCGACGCTGCGCCCGGGCTTGGCGAAAAGCAGCGGCACGAGCGCCAGATAGTCGCCAGGACCGGTATTCGGCACGCGCGCGTTCGGGTCGAAGATCCACCACGGCAGGCGTCCCGGCGACAGGCGCACGCTCCAGCGCGCCCGCGTGGCCAGGTCCACGAACGGAAACTCGGGCTGCTGCGGGCCGACGAGTTCGTCGGCGGCGCCGATCGCGCGCGCATAGTTGAGCGTCGCGGCGTTGCCCGACAGCACCATGTGATTGCCGCTGTCGATGGTCGCGCCCAGCTTCGCGTCGTAGTACGAACGGCAGCGGCCGCCCGCCTGGGCCGCTGCTTCATGCAGCACGACCTGGGCGCCGCGCCGTTGGAGCTGCACTGCGGCGGCCAGACCGGCGAGGCCCGCACCGACCACATGTACGAGCTTCGGCATCAGCTCAGAAGAGCGCGTAACGCGCGACGATCCACAGCATGCGCAGCTTCGGCTTGCTGACCTTCGTGCGCGGAATGTCGAAGCCGCGCTCCAGCGTGCGCTCGAACAGCAGGCGATAGACGCCCGACATGATGCGCGGCGCCCGCACGTGAGTGCGCGGCTCGCGGTCCATGATCGCGTCCGACGCGGCGAAGTGCTGCCGCGCGCGCTCGGCAAGCGTCGCGCATACGCGCGGCAGCGACGGATCGTCGGCGATCTGCGCGGGGTTCGTCACCGCGATGCCTTCGCGCGCCAGCAGTTCATACGGCAGGTAGCAGCGGTTGATGCCGGCGTCTTCGTCGATATCGCGCAGGATGTTGGTCAGTTGCAGCGCGCGGCCCAGGTGGTGCGCGAGCAGCCGGCCGGGCTCCTCCTGCATCCCGAATATCCTCACCGACAGACGGCCCGCCGCGCTGGCGACGCGGTCGCAGTATAGGTCGAGCGTGGCTTCGTCGGGCGCGCAGATGTCGGCGGCGGCGTCCATCGCCATGCCGTCGATCATTGCCTGAAAATCTTCGCGTTGCAGGTGAAACGTGTGAATGTGCCGCGTCAGCGCGCGCAACGAAGCACGCGGCGCGCCGGCATAGCACGCGTCGATGTCGGCGCGCCAGCGTTCGAGCGCAGCGGAACGTTCGGCGCGCGGCATGTCGCTGTCGGCGATGTCGTCGACTGCGCGGCAGAAGGCGTAGACCTGATACATCGCATCGCGCTGCGCGGCCGGCAGGATGCGCATGGCGAGATAGAACGAGCTGCCGGACGTGGCGGCAGCGGCGTCGATTTCTGTATCGTCCACGACAAGATTGGAAACAGCCAAGACGATCTCCGCTGGAGGCGCCCGCTGAAAGGCGTTCAAAGAGGTTCTATGCCTACCCGCTGGGCAGGTAGCCCGCGCGCGCGGACACGCGCGAAACACCCGGCTGGGATGCCGGAAACGGCGAAAAGTATATCAACGTTTGCAAGACGCCGCAGTTTCACGGATGAATTGGGGGCAGGAACGGAACGACGGCTGCATGGCGAAGGGCGGCGGGCGGTACGCCGTCAGTGTGTGCGGCGCGTCGCGTCGCGTCGTTTGGCGACGAGACAGCGTCCTGGCCGGCGCAGGCCACCGCCTGTTCCGCACCTTGCGTCACACGGCCGCGACACCGTCAGCTAAACGAGACAGAACAGTTGCGCCCTTGCCGCTTCGCACTGTAAAGCGCCGCATCGGCTTCGTTGATCAGCACGTCGTACGCCGGCACGCCCATGCGCGCCGCCGCGCCGCCGACGCTCGCCGTCACCGGCACGCTCGTGCCCTGCACCTCGACCGGCGTATCGGCGATCACGGCGCGGATCTTGTCCGCGACGCGCATCGCGTCGGCAAGCGGCGTACAAGGCAGCAGCAACGCGAACTCCTCACCGCCGAAACGCCCAAAGGTGTCCTGCGCCCGCACCACCTCGGCGACGCGCTGAGCCATCACGCGCAGCACCGTGTCGCCGACGCCGTGGCCGAACTGATCGTTGATCTTCTTGAAGTGGTCGAGATCGAATAGCAGCATCGACATGTCGCCGCCATAGCGCTGCCAGCGCGTGAATTCATCGCGCAGACGCGCTTCGAAGAAGCGGCGATTGGCGATGCCTGTCAGACCGTCGCGGTCCGCGTACTCCTGCAGCTTGGTGACCGCCTCCTCGCGCTCGCGCTGCACGATGCTCACGTGCGTGACATCCGAGATCGTCACGCACACGGCGACCACTTCGCGATCGCGCGTGAGCGGCATGAACGTGACGTCCTGCTGCATGAAATCGACCCCGCCGGTAATCGGCCGGTCGTGATCGAACCTGAACAGATACGGCCGCTGTTCCCACGAGCTGAACGCAAAACTGCCGAGCTGAAACACGCTTTCCAGCTTGCGCGACAACCACACGCGCGGCAGCTCCGGAAAGTGCGAGAACAGCGACTTGCCGACCACCTGTTCCGACGACAGCCCGCTGTGATCCTGCATGAAGCGGTTCCACATGAGCACGTTCATCTCGCGGTCGAGCACGAAGATGCCGAAGCCGACGCGCTCGACCACCAGATCGCTCAACGAATCGACGGACACGCTCATAGGCTCGACAACAGCGCGTCGAGCGCCATGCTCATGTGGCGGATCGACTCCTCGGCCATCAGCATCACGAGGTGCGCGCGGAAGCTGTGATCCTCCAGCGCGAAATTCACTTCGACCAGCAGCGCGACTTCCCATTGCAAGACGCCGGGCTGGAACGCGTCGTCGAGCGTCATCGCTTCGCCGAGCATACCGGGCGCGGAGAACACCGGCGTGCGGCCGAGCTGGTCGAGAATCGAGGACACGCACGCGCCCGTCAGCACGTTCGCGACGTCGAACATCAGTTCCGTCTGACTCACCGCCTCATAGCTCGATCGCGCGTACGGATCGCTGACGAGCGAGCACAACTGCGCGATGCAGTCGCTGCGGCAGATCACCAGCGCCTCGCCCTTGATGTCGGAGCGAAAACCCTGGCGCACCGCGCTCACGGTGTCCTCGATCCCGGTCATCTCGCGCAGCGCCTGCGCCGCCTCGGTGACCGCCACCAGTTTCACGCGCGGCACGGACAACTCGATGAACGAATCGAGCAGCCGCGCAAGCCGCGTCGCGGCCTGGCCCATCGCCAGATTGGCGACCTCTTGCAGCGCGTCGCGCTGGTCTTCGGTAAGGATTGGCTCAGACATACAACCCGTACTCCTTGAGGATGGGCAGTACCGCCTCGGGCGTCACGGGCTTGGCGATGAACGCAGCGGCGCCGAGCGCGCGCACGCGCGCCTGGGCCATCGGCTGAACATCGGCGGAGACGACGATCACGAAGGTGTTCAGATCCTCGTGCTGCAATGCTTCCAGCACCTGGTAGCCGGTCATGTCCGGCATCGTCAGGTCGAGGAACATCACCGACGCCTTGCCTTCGCGATACAGAGCGAGCGCTTCGCGCCCGTTCGACGCGTAGGACACGTCGACCTCCCAGTCCGGCGGCAATGCCCGGGTGAGCACCTTGCGGGCAAGCAGCGAATCATCGGCGATCACAATGGGCAAAGGCATGGGCGGGTCGGAAAAGCGAAATTATCTATTACGCATTAACGGCGAACCAGCACGATTTCTTTAGCGCAAGCGTCGTCGACTTGCGGCAAAGGGCGATGCATCGGGCTGGGACGCAGGTTGTTGCGTGCGAACGGGGAGCGGGCGCGGTGACGCGCCTTTGATGGATCGGACGGGCCCGTATGGATACGAGCGCGCACCGTGGACGATGGCTATGACCGGCATGTTCGAAGCCTACCCCGTAGATCAATCTGCGCGGCTTCGTGGATCAGGCTGGCCCCCTGCCGCGCATGGATCCGCGCGCGCCTCGGCACACGCGTAATGACGCATGCTCTGGAGGCCCTCGCGGCGAATTCGTCCGAACATGGCAGACGGATTTTTATCGTGGATGGATTCTCGAAGCAAAACGGCGTAAAGGCAACTCCCCAAATTCATATTCATTAAAGATATTTTCCTGTGCAGCGCACTTTCTCAAAATGTTTTTATAGCCTGGATAGGCTTTCTTTTATATTTATACTTTTGAATACGTTTGCGCTTCCGGATTTGTCGCTGTTTAAAGAACAGACGAATGCTGGCGCCGGTGCCGAACTCTTCACGGAGGTAACTTCTACCGCCGCTCTGTGTATGCTTCCTGTATGAAGCCGGTTGCCGGCCGGTTGCCGGCCTTTCGGTCCCGAACGATTTTGGCATTATCGAAAATGACACCAGACCGGTCCGACCCGCCTCGCGCGAGTCGCCTTTTTCGCAGTTCCCGCCATTCCCGCCGCACGGGTGCTCAAGCGGACGAGGCGTCGTTTCCCGCTGTGCCGGAGCAGAATTTCCATGTGCGGCGCATCACGCTGATCGCGCTGCTGGCCGCGGCGATCGTGCTGCCGTGCGTGTATGTCGCGGCCATGGCCCTCGCCGATCTGCGCACACGCGAGGCCGATGCCACCGACATGACGTTGCGCACGGTGCGGGTCGCGGAAGAGCACGCGCTGAAGGTGTTCGACATGAACGTGACGCTCGACTCGCGCATCATCGATCTGACCGAAGGCCTGGACGACGACGGCATCCGCGCGCGCGAAGCCGAGATTCACGACAAGCTGCGCACGATGGGCGGCGGCTATCCGCAAGTGGCCGCCGTGTCGATCTTCGGGCACGACGGGGACTTGCTCGCCAGCAGCCGCTATTACCCGTCGCCGATACTTTCGATCGGCCAACGCGACGACTTCGTCGGCATTCGCGACGGCAAGGATCTCGAACACGTGTCGAAGGTGATGACCGGGCACGTGGCCGGCGAACAGGTGTTCAACATGGGCGTGGAGCGGCGCGCCGCTGACGGCACGTTTGCCGGGATGGTCTCGGTGGCGCTGCGGCCCAGCTACTTCGATGCGTTCTACCGCGAACTGCTCGGCGGCAGCAGCAGCACGCCGATGATCATGAGCCTCGTGCGCACCGACGGTGCGATCCTCGCGCACTATCCGCGCAGCCCGCGCGAGCCGACGGCGATGACGCCGGATTCGCCGTTCGCCGAAGCCGTCTCACAGGGGCGGCGGGCCGGGGTCGTGCGCATGCGCTCGAACGTCGACGGCGACAAGCTGATCCTCGCGTTCCGGCATGTCGGTTCGTATCCCGTGTACGTGCTGTGCGGCTATCGCACGTCGGCGATCTGGGCCGCGTGGTATCGGCACCTGAGCGTGCTGATCGTGTCGATGTTTACGCCGTCGATCGCGCTGTGGTGCGTAATCTGGCTGTCGCTGCGGCGCCTTGGCGCCGAAGAGGAAGCGTGGGAGCGCTGGCAGGCCGAAGCGTCGATGCGCCGCTCGATCGAATCGGCGTATCGCCAGTCGCGCAAGATGGAGGCGCTCGGCACGCTGGTCGGCAGCGTCGCGCACGACTTCAACAACCTGCTGATGATCCTCTCGTCGAACGTGCAGATCGCGCGGCGGCTTGGCGTGGCCGGGATAGACCGCGAACTGTCGGCGATGGAGCGCGCGCTCAAGAGCGGCCAGTCGCTGACCCGGCAATTGCTCGGCGTCGCGCGCAAGCAGCCGTTGCGCACCGAAACGCTGTCGCTCGAACGCTGGCTGCCGGCTTGCCGCGAATTGCTGCGCGCGTCGCTCGGTGCGAAGGTCTCGCTGGTGATCGACCCCGGCGTCGAGACCTGGCCGATGCGCGTCGACGTCGCCGAACTCGAACTGGCGCTGATCAACGTCGCCGTGAATGCGCGCGACGCGATGCCGAGCGGCGGACGCTTCACGTTGCGCGCGAGCAATATCACCTTCCGTCACGAGGACGGCTTTCCGCTGACCGGCGACTTCGTGCAACTGTCCCTCGAGGATACGGGCGTCGGCATGGCGCCCGACGTGCTGGCGCGCGCCTTCGAACCGCTTTTCACGACCAAGCCGAAAGGCATGGGCACGGGCCTCGGTTTGCCGCAGGTTTTCGCGTTCTGCGAGAGCTCGGGCGGGCTGGCCGCGATCGACAGCGCGGTCGGCGCGGGCACCTCGGTGCGCCTTTATCTGCCGCGCGCCACCGACGAGCCCGAGGCGCCCGGCCCGGCCGAAGCGAGCACCGACGAGAACGGCGCGGCGCAGGGGCTGCGCATCCTGCTGGTCGAGGACAACGCGGAAGTGGCCGCCGGCACCGAAGCGCTGCTGCAGATGATGGGCCACCAGGTCACGTGCGTGTTCAACGCCGACACCGCGCTGCATCTGTTCGACGATGCCAATGCGCGGCGGGCGCGCACCGGCGAGCCGCTGCCGTTCGATCTCGTGCTCTCGGACATTCATATGCCGGGGACGATGAACGGCATCGATCTGGCCGAAGCGATCATGGCCTTCGACGTGAAGCTGCCGGTGATTCTCGTCACCGGCTACGCGGAAGAACTCGACCGCGCGCGGCGGGTGGATGTGAGGGTGCTCTCCAAGCCGTTCGATATCGGCTTGCTGGAAAAGCTGCTCGAAACGATCCAGCGCGACGTGGCGCAGACGGGTAGCGATCCGGCGACGCATCAGGCGGAATAGAGGCCGCGGCCCGCGCCGGCGGGCTTGTCGGACTCGGCGGACTCGGCGGACTCGGCGGACTCGGCGGACTCGGCGGACTCGGCGGACTCGGCGGACTTGTGCGGGCTCGGCGGACATTGGCAGGCTCACCCGAGCTGGGTGTCATTTACCTACGGTTGTAAAAGCGTGGCGGCGCGGCAGCACATTTTGTGCGCGGGTTTGCGCATCCGGCTTCGCGCAGGCTCGCGTGACGGGGCGCGCGGCCGCGTGGCCCCGCTCCGGCATGATCGTTGCGGCGCAAACTGACGAGGAGGGCGACGCGTTCCCGCGTTGCCCGTTCCGCCAAAAACGTCGGGAGACAGCCATGCAACATACCGTGATTGGTTTATTCGACACCTACATGCAAGCGGAAGGCGCCCGCGACACGCTCGTACAGATCGGCCTCGCACGCGACACGATCGAATTGCAGGCAAATCCGGAACCGTCGGTCGACTCGGCCACCGGCGAAGTCGCCAACGCCGGCGTGCTGGCGAATATCGAGCGCTTTTTGTCGAGCCTGTTCGCCAGCAGTTCGCGCGAACCGGAAACCGCGCGCTACGCCGAAGCCGTGCGGCGCGGCGCGGTGCTGGTGTGCGTCCACGCAACCAGCGAAGCCCACGCGGAACTGGCGCGCGATACGCTCGCGAGGCTGGGCGCAACCGACATCGGCGAACGTCTGCCGGACTGGGACACGCAACGGGCGGCCAGCCGTGACCACTCGGTGCTCGACGAACTGGGCATCGGCGCGATGACGCCGGGATCGCCGCGGACTTCGAGCGTGACGACAGCAACGCCCGGCGTGGCTAAACCGAGTGCAACTACCGCCACCACGGCCACCACGGCCACGCGGCCGGCCGGAACGGGCGATCCCTTGCATCCGGTGCCGCCGGCAACGACGCCTGCCGAGCCGTTCGTGCCGCCGCCTGTCAACGAGCGGCCTGCTGTCGATCCGGTAAACGAGCCGGTGATCGATCCTCTCGTCGGCGACGCAGGCCGCAGCGCGATCGCCGCCGGGTCGGTGCCGGGCTCAGGCGCGGTGATGCAGCCGTCGGAAGTCGTCTCCGAAGCAGGGCAGCCGACCGCCGGTCTGGGCGGCCAGATGCCGAACGAATATCTGGAATACGAAGAAGATTTTCGCTCGCACTATGACGAGCAGTACGCTGCTGAGAGCGCGCGCTATGAAGACTACGTGCCGGCTTACCGGTACGGCGCGGAAATCGGCAACGACGCGCAGTTTCGCGATCGACCATGGGAAGACATTGAGCCGGAAGCTCGGCGTCATTGGGAAACCACGTCCCCCGACAGCACTTGGGAGCGTTTCAAGCTAGCGGTGCGTCACGGTTGGGAACGGGTGACAGGACATCACCACGTATAGAGAGATATGCGCGGCGGCGGTGTTGCACGAAAGGGAAGCTGGGTACCCCCGCCGCGTCGCATCCCGCACGGGCAAGCCGGTCCGGGAGCCATGCGAGTCACATGAAGGGAACGTCGGTCACGCAGCCGTGTGCCCCTTGATCCAGACCACATACCGGTCGACGAAAGTCTGCAGGAACTTGCGCGTACGGTCGTTTACGATCTCGCCTTTTTCGTTGATGACCGCCGGGTCGTGCTTGATGAACACTTCAGGTTGCCCCAGGATCGCGACATCGAGATAGGCGAGCACATTGCGCAGATGCTGTTGCGCCAGCGCCGAGCCGGTTGCGCCGACCGAGGTGCCGATCACCGCGCCAGGCTTATTGCGCCATGAATTCGTGCCCCATGGACGCGAACCCCAGTCGAGCGCGTTCTTCAGCACGCCGGGGATCGAGCGGTTGTATTCGGGGGTGACGAACAACAGGCCATCGGCCGCTTCGACGCGCTGCTTCAACTGCTTGCCGGCCTCGGGAAAGTCGGCGTCGTAGTCCTGGCTGTAGAGCGGCAGCGAAGCGATGTCGATGAATTCGAAGGTGAAGTCGGACGGTGCCAGTGAAATCACCGCTTGAGCCATTTGACGGTTGAACGAGCCCCGACGCAGGCTGCCGACGATGACTGCAATGTGATGGGCCATGGTTCGCTTCCTTGATGTGAGGCGCTCGACGCGCAAAGGGTACGAACTGCCCATCATAGGCAAAAAGCCGCGCACCCGGGGGCGACAGGGAGAGGCAAACACCAGTGTCCCGGCGCGTCTGAAAATCGTCGCGAGCGAGGGGGGCGGTGGATAACCTCGCAGCCCGCAAAGTTATCCACAGATTCGCTGAATAACCTTGTGGATAACTGGTACTTTTGCCTTGTCAATCAAGCATGCCTTCGGCCCGAGACGATTTGAGGCAAACGTGTGCTGCGCGGCTTCCCGCCTGTAGGCAAACCGCAGCGGCTGGCAGACGCGAAGAGCGACGTTGCTATGTGCGCCAGCGCTCATTGAACCTCGCCTCGCGGCGACCATGGGGCAGACGAACGGGTTATGGGGGCAAAGAAATTTCTGTTTTGCTGCTTGAGTTGCTTTCGCAGGCCAATGAACCGGTTTTCAGGAGGACCTAGCCATGAATTCGAACTACGCAGGCAAATCTCACGACGAAGCGGTGGCTGCTCGCAAGAAGGAGATGCAGCGCGCGCAGGAACAACCTGGCGGCGAAATGGCCTTCGATGGCACACAAGCGGACAAGGTGCATAGCAGCGGCGAGCTGTCCGAACGTGGCAAGGAGGTGTGGCGCAAGGGCAGCGGGATGGATGGAGGCGGCAAGATCTAGCCGTCGAGCAGGTGCGGACAAGGCTCCGCAAATCGTCAAACCGGATCCAGTTCGGGCTGGACGCAAAAAGGGCGCCGTTTCGGCGCCCTTTTTTGCTTCGAGAAGTTTCTTTGATGACGGACTTCGCCGTCGGCACGTAACTCCGCGCCGCGCCCGTGAAGCGATTAGTTGCCGAAGAACACGTTGCAGTACGATGCCGGGCCGTTGCACGGAGCCGGAGCCGCTGCGTGAGCTGCACCGGAAGCGGCTGCAAACAGGGCGACGGAAGCGATCAGGGCGGACAGAATGCGTTTCATGGTGCTACTCCTCTTCAGCGTTTGGTTCGCGATCAGGTGCGATCGATGGCTGAAGAATAGCGATTCAGTGTCTGCCTACAAATACCGAAGACAAGAAGACATTTTTTCACTTATCGAAATAATCTGTAAGGGCTTCGACGCGCCGTTACTGGCTGAAGGTTCGCTGCTTATTCCCCATGCGGGTCAGAGGCGATGCGAATCGCCGCAATTCATGATTTCGGTTTTCGCAATAATTTTTGTGCCTTGTCATAACGCGTCCGCCGGCGCGACCAAGCTCATCCGGTTATCGCTTTGTCGACGCGCATATGTTCAACACCAATTCGCTTGCGCAAGAACGTGAGGGAGAATGGCGCACGCACGCGCATCCCGCGCCAGGACATCTACACGTTCATGAACTATCACGTTTCAGGAGACCACGCGCGTCAGCCGCAGGCGCGTCGACGGAGCATGCCATGGCGCAGGTAGGGACTGCGGCGCTCGACGATCCCGTTTATCTGACGCAATTGCGGCGCGATCTGGTGCGCTTCGCCCGTTTGCAGTTGCGCGACGCCGCGGCCGCCGAAGACGCCGTGCAGGAGGCACTGGCCGCCGCGTGGACGCACGCCGACCGCTTCGTCGGGCAGTCGGAACACAAGACCTGGGTGTATGGCATCTTGCGGCACAAGCTCGTCGACACCTTGCGAGCCCGGCAACGCACGATCAACCTGTCGGCGCTCGAAGCCGAACTTGACGGCGAAGCGCTGCTCGATCGCGAACTCTTCAAGGACAACGGCCACTGGTCGCGCGAAACCAAGCCGCGCCCATGGCCGACGCCCGAAACCGCATTGCGTCGGCAACAGTTCTGGACCTTGTTCGAGATGTGCCTGGAAAATCTGCCCGAGCATATCGGACGCGTTTTCATGATGCGCGAATTCCTCGATCTCGATACCGAGGCCATTTGCGCCGAACTGCAGATCAACGCCAATCACTGCAGCGTACTGATCTACCGTGCGCGGCTGCGCTTGCGCACTTGCCTCAGCGAAAAAGGCCTGACCAGCGAGGATGCGAATGGGGAAGTGTAAGAACATCACGCGCCTGTTATCCGACGCGCTAGACCGTTCGTTGACGACCGGCGAATGGGTGGCGATCCGGCTGCATCTGCCGACTTGCAGCGGTTGCCGCAACTATCGCAAGCAGATCCGCCTGTTGCGCGTGGCGGCGCATGCGGTGAGCGGGATCGAGACGGTGGATGGGACAGAGCGCAACGAGTGAAGGCTAGCGTGGGTGCATGTTTGCACGCCGACGCCATCGCGGCATATCAGGCGTGCATACACGCGTCGTTCTGCGTGCATGCACTTCACTTCGGCGTCAACGTTCGCCAGCGGGCGTGTCCCGATAGCGGTCGAAAAACTGCGCGTGCGACGCTTCGTCGATCGCGACAGGATGTGCTTCCGTACGCGCCGGATGTTTCTCCAACTGCGCGCGCGTGCGAATCGGCCGATGCTGGAAATTGCCGCCGCAATTCGGACAGACGTTGCGCAGCCGGCTGAGCGCGCAGACTTCGCAGAACGTGCATTCGTACGTGCAAATCATCGCGTCGGACGCGTTCGGCGGTAGCGACTTGCCGCATCCTTCGCAGGACGGCCTGAGTTCGAGCATGGCGGTGACTCCGCTTTTCTGGGGGCGCGTGGCACGGGGTGCGCCTCGCTTGCCGGCAAGTGTAAGCGGCGCTCGTCGCCCGGAAAAGGCCGTGCGGCCATCACATCCCGTCGACGCCCGCGCGCCCCGTTAGCGCCGTCAGGTCAACACGCTCCACAACACGAGCGTGAGCGCGAGGCCGACGACAGACACGATCGTCTGCAATACCGACCAGACCGCCACCGTCTGCTTCAATTGCAACCCGAAATATTCGCGCACCATCCAGAAGCCGGCGTCGTTCACGTGACAGAAGAACACCGAGCCCGCGCCGATCGCGAGCGCCATCAGCGAATTGTGCGTCGCGCTCAGTCCGGCGACGACCGGCGCGACGATACCGGCCGTCGTGGTGGTGGCGACAGTCGCCGAGCCCGTCGCCTGGCGCAGCGCGACGGCGATCAGCCAGGCCAGCAGAATCAGCGGCATGTGCGCACCGACCGCGATCTTGCCAATGGTCGTGCTGATGCCCGCGACCACGAGTGCCTGCTTTAGGCCGCCGCCCGCGCCGATGGTCAGCAGCAGCGCGGCGATCGGCGGCAAGCTTTTTCGCAAAATGCCGCCGACGCGCTCGCGCGCCATCCCACGCGACCAGCCGAGCGCGACCACCGCGAACAGCACGGTGAGGCCGAGCGCGACGAGCGGCTCACCCAGAAAATTCAGCGTGTTGAACAGGAACGTCTCGGGCTGAAGCAGCAGCTTGGCGACCGTGCGGCCCAGCATCAGCACGACAGGCAACAGAATCGTGATGAGCGAGATCGCGAAGCTCGGCGGCTCGGCGGTGCTTTGCTGCGCGCTGAAGAGCTTGCCCATTTCTTCCGGTTCGGCCACGTGCATCCGTTTGGACAGCCAGATGCCATAGAGCGGACCCGCGAGAATCACAGCGGGAATCGCGACGATCAGGCCGAGGCCGAGCGTCAGACCGAGGTCGGCATGCAGCGCGCTGACCGCGATCAACGGACCCGGATGCGGCGGCAGCAACGCGTGCAGCGTGGTCATGCCGGCCAGCGCGGGAATCGCGATGCGCAGGATCGGCTGCTGCGAACGGCGCGCCATCACGAAGATGATCGGCACCATCATCACGAGGCCCACTTCGAAGAAGAGCGGCAGGCCGATGATCAGCGCGACCACGGCCATCATCCACGGCAGCGTGCGCGGCGTGGAGTGCTTGAGAATGGTCGAGACGAGCCGGTCGGCGGCGCCCGATTCGGCCATCAGCGCACCGAGCATCGCCCCCAGCGCAATGATGATGCCGACGTCGCCGAGCAACGCTCCCGCGCCTTTGCTGAATGCGCTCGCGACCGCTTCGAGCGGCAGGCCGGCGGCAAAACCCGCCGCGAACGTGCCGACCAGAATCGACAGGAACGGCGCGAGTTTCAGCGCGCTGATGAAAATGATGATCAGCGCGAGTCCAAGCGCACATGACAGTATGAGTTGAGTGTCGTGGGATGCCCACGGCGTGAGTGTTGTCGTCACAGTGTCCCTTTCAATCGAATGACGCAGCCGCGGTCTTGCGGGGAGGACAAATTGTAGCGGTCAGTGAAGGCGCGAGGCGGCGACGCGTGCAGAGCGCAGCCCAGGTGGTTCGCCCGCACGCGTGATTTGCTTATGCGAATTTATCGGTTCATCCAGACTTGCAGACGAATTATTGTCGGAGCCAATCGGTCCGTTTTGCGTCCGTCCTTTTTACGAGCGTTTCCATGTCCCATCATTCGCAGTTCACGCGCCGCGCGTTCCTTGCGGGCGCGGGCGCATCGTTGGCCGCCGCCGCTTTGCCTGTCATTCCCGGGTTCGCTTTTGCCGCCGACGCGCACGCCAAAGAACTTCGCATCGGCTATCAGAAAGCGGCCAGTACGCTGGTGTTGCTGAAGTCGCACGGCACGCTCGAAAAGCGGCTCGCGCCGCTCGGCGTCACGGTCAAATGGACCGAGTTTCCGGCCGGCCCGCAGCTGCTGGAAGGGCTGAACGTCGGCGCGATCGACTTCGGCTATGTCGGCGAGGCGCCGCCGGTGTTCGCGCAGGCAGCCGGCGCGAATTTCGTCTACACGGCCTATGAAATTCCGACGCCGCACGCCGAAGGCATCCTCGTGCATCAGAGTTCACCCATCAAGACATTGGCCGATTTGAAAGGCAAGAAAATCGCGCTGAACAAAGGCTCGGACGTGCACTGGTTTGTGGTCGCCGCGTTGCAGAAGAACGGCGTGAAGTTCAGCGAGATTCAGCCCGTCTATCTCGCACCCGCCGATGCACGCGCGGCCTTCGAACGAGGCGCCATCGACGCATGGGCGATCTGGGATCCGTTTCTCGAAGCGGCGAAGCGGCAGTCAAACGCGCGCTTACTCGCGGATGCCGACGGGATCGTGAGCCACCATCAGTTCTTCCTGAGTGCGCGGCCATTTGCGCAGCAAAACGGCGAGGTGCTCGCTATTGTGATGGACGAAGTCGGCAAAGAGGGCGAGTGGGTGCGAGGTCATTACAGCGAGGCTGCTGCGCAGCTCGCGCCCATTCAAGGACTCGACGCGGGGGTGATCGAAGCGGGCCTGCGGCACTACGCGCATGTGTATAAGCCCGTCGATGCGAGCGTACTTGCGGAACAGCAACGTATCGCGGATACGTTCAGCGAGTTGCGCATCATTCCGACCCGGATCGTCACGAAGGAAGCGGCGCTGCCGGCCAAAGTCTAGGGGCGCTAATGGGTATGCGTCTACGGCATTACGTGATTCGCTTTGTTTCGACGCTCAGGAGAACAGCGCCCCAACGTTCTCCGGCGGCCGGCCAATCACGGCGCGCCCGTTTCGCACGACGATCGGTCGTTGCAGGAGGATGGGGTGCTTCGCCAATGCTTCGTATAACTGAGCGTCGGTCAGTGTGGCATCGGCGAGTTGGAGTTCTTGGTATTCGGCTTCCGTGTCGCGGATCATCTCGCGGACTGGGCAGCCCAGTTGAGCGTTGAGTTGTTTGAGTTGTGCAACGGTCAACGGCTGTTTCAGGTATTCGATGACTTCAGTCGTTTCGCTGGCGGTGTTGTAGGTACTGGTGACTAGCTCGCAAGTGGCTCGGGATTTGGAGCAGCGCGGGTTATGGTAGATCGTGATCATGAGCGTGAAGGTGGGCGTTGTTTGTTGCGGGGGATTTTTCTGCTGCGGAGATTTTAGCGGGTCGGGGACGGGTCGGGCAGCGGTTTGCTTCGCGGCGGGAATTGTTGATTGCAACGATGAGGGGGCGCGGAGACAGGGCACGCGTGGGCGCCGGGGATTTCGCGTTCGATAGGGAGCGCGCATGGTTATACAGTGCGCCGCGGAATAAGTCAGCGCTACAGTTTTTATTCACGCGATTGCGGGTTCTATTTTTTGCGCAGCGACCGAGAGCTAGTTTGACAGGGATGCGTGCGGAGCCGCAGTCAGAGGCGACCAGAGTCAGCTAGCACGGTGACCGGTATGAAAAGACCGCATCGGACGCAGTGCGCCGCCCGCCTGCGCAACCGAGGTGGCCAAGCACGGTTTATGCGCATAAACCGTATGCGACAGATTGGCGGTAATCGCCACGAATTGATCGCGCACCGTGCGTTTCGGCGTTCGCAGGAGGAGAGAAGACTTGATCGAGCGATCGCCTTCGCCTTCGCCTTCGCCTTCGCCTTCGCCTTCGCCTTCGCCTTCGCC